>JANXPK010000859.1 GCA_025357355.1 Rhodobacterales bacterium | reverse complement strand
GGTATTTGGTGGTCAGCACGCCCTGCGCCAACGGCAGGAACGCGATGGAGCCGATGCCAAGGTCGGCCAGCGTATCCTTCAGCCCATCCTTTTCGACCCAGCGGTCAAAGATGTTGTAGCTGGGTTGGTGGATCACCATCGGGGTGCCAAGGTCTTTCAGGATCGCCGCCGCCTGCCTTGTCTGTTCGCTGTTGTAGGTGGTGACGCCGGCATACAAGGCGCGACCTGACCGCACGATGTAATCCAAGGCGCCCATCGTCTCCTCCAACGGCGTTTCGGGGTCGAAGCGGTGGGAATAGAAGATGTCAAAGTAATCGAGGCCCGTGCGTTTCAGGCTTTGGTCACAGGACGCGACCATGTATTTGCGGCTGCCCCATTCGCCGTAAGGGCCGCCCCACATCAGGTAACCGGCCTTGGAGGAAATGATCATTTCGTCCCTAAGACCGCGGAAATCATTCCGCATAATCTCGCCAAAGGCGGTTTCGGCGGAACCGGGCGGCGGGCCGTAGTTGTTGGCGATGTCGAAATGGGTGATGCCAAGATCAAAGGCGGTCTGGCAGATGGCGCGTTTGGTCTGATGCGGGGTGTCATGGCCGAAATTGTGCCACAGGCCCAGTGAGATCGCGGGCAGTTTCAAGCCGGAGGAGCCCAGCCGGTTGTAGATCATGTGGTCATAGCGGGTGTCGGCGGGGTGATAGGTCATGGCGGCTCCCAAACGGTGCAGCCCGACATTTCCACGATGGCCGCCCGAATTCCAGCCTATTCGTGAATCCGCCGAACGTGGGTTAGCGACATTGTCCTTTTACGTGGGTTAAGGGATAGTTCCACTACAGGGTGAGCAGGAGCATCATGGCCGCAAAGCGTTCCGCGCTGCTTTTCGCCGCCACGCTCGTCCTGTCTTTGACCGGGCAGGTGGCGCCGGCGTTTGAGTTGGCGTTTCAGGTTGTGAGCGGTCAGAGCGGGGACGAGCCGGGCCTGCAGGCGGCGTCGGGGTTGTTGGCGGCGCAGAAGGCCAGGCGCACCGATGCGACCGATCTTTTTGCCGACGCGCGGGCGGAATATGGGCGGCTGCTGGCCGTGCTTTACGCGACGGGGCACTACGGCCCAGTGATCCACGTGCTGATCGACGGGCGCGAGGCGGCGAATATTGCGGCGCTGGACGCGCCTGCGACGATTGGCAAGATCGTGGTCAGTGTCGCTCCGGGGCCGGTGTTCAAATTCTCGCAGGCCGAGATTGCGCCTTTGGCGTGGGGGACTGTGTTGCCGACGGGCTTTGCGCCGGGGCAGGTTGCCGAGGCGCCGGTGATCCGCGATGCGGTGCAGGCCGGGGTCGATGGCTGGCGCGGTCTTGGCTTTGCCAAGGCGGTGGTGGCAGGTCAGGCCCTGGTCGCCGATCATGCCGCGGCAAAATTGAGCGCTGTGGTGCGGCTGGATGCCGGGCCGCAGCTGCGGTTTGGCCCGCTGACTGTGACGGGGGCCACCCATATGACCGTCGCCCGGGTGCAGCAGATTGCCGGTCTGCCTGAAGGCGCACGGTTTGATCCGGCGGTGGAGGCGCGAGTGGCGGACCGGTTGCGGCGCAGCGGGGTTTTCGCCTCGGTCGCGCTGACGGAGGCTGCGGCGGTGATGGCGCCGGACTTGCTGGGCATCCGTGCGGACCTGGTCGAGGCGCTGCCGCACCGCTATACCTTTGGGGCCGAGATTGCGAGTTATGACGGGGTATTGGTGTCGGGAACCTGGCTGGATCGCAACCTGTTCGGCGGTGGCGAGCGGCTGGAGATCAGCGGGCAGGTTTCGGGAATTGCGGCTCAAACCGGGGGCATAGACTATAATCTGGGGGTCACGCTGGATCGGCCAGCCTCGCCCGGGCCGGATACGGTGCTGAACCTTGGCGCCACCACCACACGTGTGAATGACGTCGATACCACGGCGCGAGTGATCACAATCTCGGCTGGCTACACCCACTATTTCAGCGATACGCTGAGCGGGCAGGCGGCGTTGAGCCTGGAAAGCACGAACGGCAGTGATGCGGCCGGGCAGTATACCTATCGTTCGTTGGATCTGCCCTTGGGCCTGACCTGGGACCGGCGCGACAGCAAGACCGATCCGACCAGGCTTTACTACCTCAACCTGGCGGCCAAGCCGTTCTTTGGGTTTGGCGCGACCGACAACGGGCTGCGGCTGGCGCTGGACGCGCGTGCGTACAAAGCACTGAGCGCTGACAACAAGGTGGTGCTGGCGGCGCGGCTGCAGGGCGGCGCGGTGCTGGGGGCGGGATTGCTGGCCACCCCGCGTGAGGATTTGTTCTATTCGGGCGGTGGCGGCACGGTGCGGGGCCAGCCTTATCAGTCACTGGGCGTGACGGTGGACGAGGGTGGCACGATGGTGGGCATTGGCGGCAACCGCTTTGTCGCCGGATCGCTGGAGGCGCGTGTGCGGCTGACCGACAAGATCGGCGTGGTCGGCTTTGTCGATATGGGGCTGGTAAGCGCGCAGGGGATCGGCAGCGGTTGGCAATCGGGCGCCGGGCTTGGTCTGCGTTATGCCACCGGGATCGGGCCGGTGCGGCTGGACATCGCCTTTCCGGTGCATGGCACGGGGCACGGTGGGCAGTTGTACGTCGGTCTGGGGCAGGCCTTCTGATGCGTGTTTTGTGGTTAATCTGGCTGATCATGCTGCCCGTTGCGGCGGCGGCGCAGCAGTCTGACAAGGACTTCCTGACCAGCTATCTGGAGCAGAGCCTGTCTGGCGCCGGGCGTGTGGTGACGATCACCGGCTTTGCGGGGTCGCTGTCGACCCGCGCCACAATGGCCGCGATAACGATTGCCGACGATCAGGGCATCTGGCTGACGGTCAAGGATGTGGTGCTGGACTGGAGCCAGTCATCGCTGCTGTCGGGGCAGATCGTCATCACCGAATTCTCTGCCGGCGAGATTGATCTGGCGCGGATGCCCGCGACGCAAGGCGGCGGGCTGACGCCCGAGGCGCATGGCTTTGCGCTGCCCAACCTGCCGGTGTCGATTGCGATCAACTCCATTGCAGCGCGGCACATTGTGCTGGGGCGCGCCGTGCTGGGTCAGCCGGTTGAAGGGCAGATCACGGCGAAGGCGCAATTGGCCGGGGGTGACGGGTCGGCGGAACTGGACTTGTTGCGCACCGATGCGGGGCCGCAGGGACATTTTCAGGTGAGCGTCGCCTACCAGAGCGGAAATCTGGACCTGAAGTTGAGCGCCAGGGAGGGTGCGGGCGGGGTGGCCGTGGGGCTGTTGGGCGTGCCGGGGGCGCCGTCGGCGGAGTTTACCGTGCAGGGCGCGGGACCACTGGATGCTTTTGCCGCCGACATCAGCCTGAAGACCGACGCGGTGACGCGGCTGGCCGGGAAGGTGGTGCTGTCTGGGGCGAACGGGCAGCGTGGCTTTACCGCCGATCTGGCGGGCGATCCGACGCCGGTGTTTCTGCCGGCCTATGCCGCGTTCTTTGGCCCCGATGTGGCGCTGCACGCCAAGGGGCAAAGCTATGCCGATGGCAGGATGGAGCTGTCAGAGTTTCAAGTCACCGCGCGGGCATTGTCGCTGGACGGCACTGTCAGCCTTGATGCGACGGGCGCACCGGAGGCGTTTGCGCTGACCGGAAAGCTCGGCTTGCCTGAGGGGTCGGTGCTGTTGCCGCTGCCGGGGCCAACAAGGCTCGATTCCGCCACTTTGAGCCTGAATTATGATCGAAAATTGGGTGACGACTGGACCATGTCAGCGCTGTTGAGCGGGCTATCGCAGCCGGCATTTGCGGCCATGCGGCTGGTTTTGGCGGGCAGGGGCCTGATCCACTCGACGGCTGACGGCAGCAGTTTTACTGGCAGCCTGACCTTTGGCGCGGGCGGGCTGAAAATGACCAACCCGGGTCTGGCTGCGGCGTTGGGCGAGACCGTTGACGGCAAGGCAACGTTGGATTGGCAGTCGGACGCCGGCTTGAAGGTGGATGATCTGACGCTTCGTGGCGGCGGGTTCGACCTGACAGGGGCCGCGACGATGGACGTGACCTCCACGGGCCTTGCGGTGACGGGCCATGTCGATGGTCACGCCGCCGACCTGTCGCGCTATGCAGTTTTGACCGGGTTGGCGCTGCGCGGGAATGCCGATCTTGGCGTGGTGTTTGACAGCAATCTGATCACGGGCAGCTTGGCCGCGTCAGGCACGCTTGACGGGCGCAGCCTTGGCTTAGGCGTGGTGGCGCTGGACAGCCTGTTGCATGGTGACACGCGGCTGGACTTTGACGGCGCGCGTGATGCGACCGGGATCACCGTCAAGTCTGCCACCTTGGCGACCACTGGTCTTCAGGCGCAGATGAAAGGGAAGATAACCTCTGCCGGGTTGAACCTGACAGGGGATGGAACGCTGAGCGACCTGGCGGCTGTAGGGTCACGGTTTGGCGGCGCGGTCAGCGGCAAAGCGGCTCTGACTGGGCCGCTAGACAAAGGTGTGTTGTCGATCACGGCCAGCGGAAGCGATCTGACATTGGGTCAGACGGAGATGGACAGGCTGTTGCAGGGCAATAGCCAGCTTACGGCAGCGTTCGACCTGACTACACAGGGGCTGGCCCTGAAACAGCTGGCCCTCAGCAACCCACAGATGACGGCACAGGTCAAAGCGGCGGGTGGGGCGTGGCAAGTGGAGCAGCGTCTGAGCGATCTGGCCGTACTTTATCCGCAGTTTCCGGGGGCGCTGACGGCCAAGGGAACCGTGCAGCCTGGAGCGAACGGTTATGGCGTCGATCTGGCCGTCAAGGGACCGGGGCAGATCGACGCGAGGGTCAAGGGGCAAATTGCGGGTGATTTCAGCCGCGCCGATCTGGGCATTGCGGGCACGGCGCAGGCCAGCGTGGCCAATGCGCTGGCCGCACCGCGCAGCCTGAGCGGGCCGGTGAAGTTCGATCTGCGGATGCTGGGGCCGATCGGGCTGACCGCGCTGAGCGGACCTGTCAGCCTGAGCGGTGGCAGGCTGGCCGATCCGTCGCAAAACTTCGGCATCCGCGACATGACCGGCACCGCGCAACTGGCGGCGGGGCAGGCGCGGATCTCTGGCAAGGCCGCTGTCACGACGGGCGGGCATATCGGGGTGGAGGGGTCGCTGGCGATCACGGCGCCCTATCTCGCCAACCTTGCGGTCAAGGTACAAGGCGTGGTGCTACGTGACCCCAGGCTTTACAAAACCTCGGTCACCGGCGCGCTGACGGTTACTGGCCCCGCAAGCGGTGGGGCCGTGGTGGCGGGTGCGGTGGCCTTGGGGCGGACTGAGGTGCTGATCCCAGCATCGACGTTTGCCCCAGCCGCCGACGTGCCGGGTCTGAGCCACATCCATGAGCCTGAAGACAGCCGGTCGACCCGGGGCCGGACCGGGCCGTCGGGGGTGGCGGGAAGTGCCGGGGTGGCTGCTGCGGGCTACGGCTTGAACCTGAAAATCTCTGCGCCAAATCAGGTGTTCATCCGGGGCCGGGGCCTTGATGCCGAACTCGGCGGCAGTCTGACGCTGCTGGGATCGACCCAGCGCATCGTGCCGTCGGGGTCGTTCGCGTTGATCCGCGGGCGGCTGGATATTCTGGGCCATAGGCTCGACCTGTCAGAGGCGACGTTGCAGTTGCAAGGCGCGCTGATCCCGTTTGTGCGGATCGTCGCGGCGGTGACCAGCGGCGGCATCACGGCGCAGGTTCTGATCGCGGGCGTGGCGAGCGATCCGCAGGTAACCTTCTCCTCGACCCCGCAACTGCCGCAGGAAGAGGTGCTGGCGCGGCTGCTGTTTGACCGCGGGCTTGACAGTCTGACGGCACTTCAGGCGATCAGTCTGGCTGGGGCAATCGCATCATTGGCAGGCAAAGGAGGTGCCGGAGCTATAGATTCTTTGCGCCGCAAGACCGGGCTGGACAATCTTGACGTCACCTCGACCGGCATGGGGGATACCAGCCTGACGGTGGGCAAGTATCTGACCGACAAGGCCTATACCGAGGCGACTGTCACACAGGGCGGTCAAAGCTCGATCTCGCTGAACCTTGACGTCGCGCCGAATGTCACGCTGAAGGGTCATGTCGATTCGGACGGCCAGACCGGGATCGGCGTGTTCCTGCAACGCGATTACTGACGGCGCCGGTGGCGTTCAGCATCGACAGCCGCACCGAGAAGGATGGCATAAGCGCTGACATAGAGCCAGATCAGCAACACGACGACCGCGCCGATGGAGCCGTATATGCGGTTGTAGGACGGAAAATTCGCCAGATAGATCATGAACCCCCGTGCCGCCGCCGCCCACAGAAAGACCGCCACCGCCATGCCCCAGCTGAACAGCGGCGGTCGGGTGGCGCCGTGGTTGGGGCCGGCGCGGTAGGCCATGCTGATAGCCACGACGAGCAGCATCAGGCCAAGCGCGAGGTTCGCGTCGTGCAGCCAATAGGCGTCGTCGAGGGTCAGCGGCAAAAGGTCGATCAGAAACGGAGTGACAACCGAGGCCAGCATGGCCGAAAGCGCCAGGCCGATCAGGGCCAGCGTCAGCAAGAGGGCGCGCAGCTGGTGGTGACCGCCGGGCCGGTTCGGCAGATGATGGATGGCGTTAAGGCCGCGGATCAGGGCTGCAACCCCGGCGCGGGCCGACCACAGCGCCAGCAACGTCGACAACAGCGTCGTCCAGCCCAATTGCGGACCGCGGATCGCCAGCAGACCCTCGACCTGCGCCATCACCAGAGTAAAGGCTTGGGGCGGCAGAAAGCCCTTGAGCAGTTCAACCTGGGTGCGGATGACGGACGGGTCAAACACGATGCCCCAGACCGCGATGAGCACCGCCGCAGCCGGAAAGATCGCAAGAAAGCCGTAAAAGGCGATGCCGGCCGCGATCAGGTCAAGCTCGGCCTGCTCGGTGCGGCGATACAAGCGCAACGCGGCGGCGACCCAGTCTGGGGGGAGGGAAAGCCATCTCACGCAGGTGGCTCACGACGACAAACAGGCGCACCAAAGCGCGCCCGCATTCTAGTTGTCGTGAACCATTGCCGTACGGCTAAATCAGTTCGTCGTCGAGGACGAGGACGAAGACGAAGACGAAGACGACCCATTGCCACCGCCACCCAGACCGGCGAGAAGCAACAGCCCCAGACCGCCCAGCACGATCCCACCAACGCCAATGCCGCCGGCGATGACCACGCCCGGAGCTGCGCCCGCGACAATGGTCGAGCCGCCCGAGCCGCCGCCACCAGCCCCACCAGCAGGCGGAGTCGTTTGTGCGAATGCAGACGCGGCAGCAAAAGAAAGGGCGAGCGCAATAACAGCGATCTTTTTCATGTTCAGAACTCCAAAACAGGTGGCGATGTCCATGCCTCTAGCATGAATACCCCCTGAAAGTAAGCGTCATTTCCGTTCGCTAGTCAATAACCCTTTGCAACACCAAACTTCCCAGTCCAGGCACAGCCATCTGACGGGATTGCCGCAAATTTGTGCTGTGGTCGAACCAATACTGGTTCACGAAGCTGCCCTGCGTGCCGACACACGATTCGGAAACCTTGCGCGTTGCAAAGGACTTGCCCAGTACGGTCACCGATTCGGCGCCAGCGGCGGAGAGGGTGCAGGTGTAATCGAACTCATGCGGCTGATCGCCACCGTCGAGGTAGAAATAGCGCCGGTTCGTGGTGCCGTGACCGGCCGAGATCTGCGCAACGCCGGGGCCAGTGGAGGACATCAGATCTGGTCCGAACCCACGGGTTGCCACCAGCATTCCCTGCCGCAACGAGACGGTTTCATAATGCGTGCTGGCCCAGGTCTGCACGTCGCCGTTCTGACCGTAGGGCGCCATCAGGTTGGTGTATTTCAGGCTGGGATGCATCACGAGGGTGATCGGTTGCCGATCTGCCTGCAGCGCGTTGCGCAAGCTTGCCACGGCGTTTGGGTCAAGTGTGGCGATGTTGGTTCCGCTCGACTTGTGCGCCGTGAACAAAGTGGCAAACGCCGAGAACTGGCTCTGGTAATCGTTGACTTCGGGATTGGTGCCGCAACTCGCCATTGCGGCGCAGCACAGCACGACAGTGGCGACAGGGCGTAGCAAGATCATTTCCAGAACCGCCCCCATTGCGCGTCATAGCCCGCCTGATCGTAGCCATGCAGAACCGCCGCAAGCCGGTCATTGACCGAGAGCGGCGACCCGCCATCGCGGCCAAGCGGTCGCAATGTGAAGGTACGCTGCGATTGCGTCGGCTGACCGAGGAACCAGGTCAGCGGGATCTGCATCTTGATACCCTTGTCGAACGAACCTTCGCCGTAGTTCTTGGCCGACACGTTGGTAAGGGTTGCAAAGGCGCCGACCTGCCAGCCGTTGGGGAAAGTGCGCATCAGCGTGAAGGTGCCGCCAAGGTCGCCAGCCAGATAGCGGCCGAGGTCAAGCTCGGCGGTAAAGTTCTTGCCCAGATCGAGGTAGCCGGACACAAACCCGGTCGCGACCCGGTAATTTGACGACGCAAGACCAAACCCGCCATTGGTATCGCGCTGTGCGACATAGTCGGCTTCGACGCCGAACGAGTATGGCTTGTTGACAGGTTTCCACAACACCTCACTCGAAATCCCGGCGAACATCATTTCAAGATATCCAACCGTGACCCGCCCATAAAGCTCGGGGCCGAGCTTGCCGTACCAGGCCGCCGTCAGTGTGGCGATGTCGGGGTCGGCGTTCACGTAGTAGCCGGCTGCATTGCTTCGCACCGGCGGCAACGGGGTGGAACCGTTGAAGCGGCTGCCCTTGATGTCGCCAGCCAGTCGCTTGGTCAGCGCTCCTGACAGCACGATGCCGGGCGCAATTTCATAGTTGCCCTGAAGCTGGACGCCCGCATTGATCTGGAACGGCGACCGGGGATCGAACAGCATGGTTTGGGCGAAGGGGCCGATCGACCACGAGAATTTGGGATAAGCCTTCGGATTCGTTGCCGAATCAGGCAGGGGTCCGCCCGCATCTGCAACAGCCGTGCGGGCCCGAATGGCGTTTCCGGCGTCCGGCGCAAATTCAAGCGCCTCGACATCGGAGCGTTTCACGGTGACCATGCTGGTTGCCATGCCGTTGACCATCGGAACCATCTCGAAGGTCTCGACCGAGGCGGGCATGGTTTGGGTCATGGCCCGCGCCACCCGCCCGGCAGCCTGGGCGGGGGCGTCATAAAGGGTGTTGCGGAAGCGGACTTGTGCGGTGTCGGCTGTCACGCTGAGGGATTCGACGGTGATGCCGGTGCGCACGAGGTTGCGGTTCATGTTGTCGATCAGCAGCGACTTGGCATCCGGTTGCGTTAGCCAGCCGGTGGTCCAGACATCGGGGCTTTGCGCGATGGCGGGCCGCACCTTGACCGGCTCTGGCCCCGGGCCGCCGATGCCGCCTTTCGGACGTTGGTCGGGGTTGAGAAGAATGCTGACGTTAAAGCCGATCGTGCTGCCGTAAAGCTCGTAAAGCCCAAGGTGGACCATCCGGCTTTGAGCGTATTCCACGCCGAAATTCAGCGGCGATTTGCGGTCAAACGTGCCGCGGCGCACGGATTCGTCCAGATAGGCGTCTGACGAATATTCGGCCTTCAGCGTCCATTTGTCCGAAAGCTGGTATTCCATGCCGCCGAACGGGGCCATCGGACCGCGGAACCACTGGCCGAAGTTCGGCTTGCCACCCAGCCCCGCCGTAACCAGCGGGCGGGGGCCGAGGGGGTCGCCGATGGCGCCGTAACTGCCCAGACGACCGAACCCGAGACCGGCGGTGACCTTCAGACGCGGCCCGAACGACTTGGTCGCGGCAACATATTCGGCCATCGACAGGCCGGTGCCGATGAAATCCTGCAGACCCACCGTCACGGCAGGCAGGTAGACCCCTTCGTTCAGCACTTTGTAACGCAGGTCGAAGTTGCGGTCGTAATAGGTCCGAAAACCATCGGCACCGCTGCAACTGGGCGGGCAAACCTTGGCGTTCCAGTCGCGGATCGACACGTAGCGAAAGCTGCCGGACAGCCGTGGCGTGATCTGAAAGGTCAGGGTGTTGCGGGTGATCGGCCCGAACCGGCCGTGATCCAGACCAAGATAGCCGTCAGGTTGCTGCTCGCCCGATGGCATGTCGATCAGCCCGGTGGTGCCGCTGAGGTTGGTCGAAGGCAGCATGTCGGCAGTCACGGGCAGCGCCATCCCAATGGGCAACAGCGCGGCAAGAAGAATTCTTGCAACGTTGCCAGGCAGAGGGTGGAAGATCTTCATGCGGCCTCTCGTCTTACGTCAGTCCAGAATCTCGGCTCGTCGCGGAAACCTCTTTCTCGCAAGGATTTGTCCGCCGCGCCAGATGCTTATCGGCCAATTGCCGCGGCCCATCAAGCCTTGGGCAGCATCTTCTCGGCCTCAAACCCCAGATCATCGGAAATCGTCGCCCCGCCAAAGCCTTCGACATAGGCCGCAGCGACGGCGCGGGCGGCAAGGGCATCGCCGGTGGCCATGGCATTTCGCAACGATTGCAGGGCCTTGGCCATGTCGAGTTCGGTCAGGCTAACCTCGCGGGCGCGTAGGATCTTGGCGTGCGGCGTGGTCAGCAGGCCTTCGCCGATCAACAATTCCTCATGCATCTTTTCGCCCGGGCGCAGGCCGATCATCTTGATCTCGATATCGCCATCGGGGTGGTCGGGATCGCGGACGGTGTAACCGGCGGCCTGAATCATCTGTTCGGCCAGATCGCGAATGCGCATCGGTTTGCCCATGTCGAGCACGAAGACGTCGCCGCCCGAGGGTCCGCCGGAATGCGCTGCGGGTTGCGAGAACGACCCCGCCAGCAGCACCAGTTTCACCGCCTCGGCAATGGTCATGAAGTAGCGCGTCACGTCGTCATGGGTCAGGGTAATCGGGCCGCCCTTGGCGATCTGTTCCTTGAACAACGGCACGACAGAGCCTGACGAGCCCAGCACATTGCCAAAGCGCACCATGGAAAACACCGTCTGGCGCGAACGTTTCGACAGGTCCTGGATGACCAGTTCTGCCAGCCGTTTCGAGGCGCCCATGACATTGGTCGGACGCACAGCTTTGTCAGTGGAAATCAGGATGAAGCGTTCGACCCCGGCCTCGTCGGCGGCATCGGCCAGGGTGCGGGTGCCAAGAACGTTGTTGGACATGCCCGCAATCGGGTTGGCCTCGACCAAGGGCACGTGCTTGTAGGCCGCGGCATGCAGCACCACCTCGATGGTATGATCGGACATCGCGGAACGGGTTGCCCGCGAATCGGTAACCGAGGCCAGCAGCGGGATGATCTCGGTCGGACCCAGATCAGGACGGGCGCGCAATTCGCGGTCGATGTCATAAAGGGCGATCTCGCTGACCTCGAACAGGACCAGTTTGCGCGGCGAATAGGACAAAAGCTGACGGCACAGTTCCGAACCAATGGTCCCGCCAGCGCCGGTCACCAGAATAGAGCGCCCGCAATAGGCGGCCATGCCGTCCGTCGGGGTGTCATCCATCGGCTTGCGGCCAAGAAACTGGCCCGGCTCAACCGGCGTCAGATTGTCGACCAGCGCCTCGGCACCGACAAGCTGGGCAAAGGACGGCAACGCCAACACGTCAAGGCCAAGCGATTGCAGCCGCCGGGCTATTTGCGCCTGTTTGGGGGCCGAGGTTGACGGCATCGCCAGCAGCACCCGATCAATATCGCGTTCCTGCACGATATGCTCGATGCGGTCGGGCGACAGCACGCGCAACCCGGCGACCGTCATCGACTGCAGGGCGATGTTGTCATCCAGAAACGCGACCACAACCACGGAATCGTGCGATTTGAGAGCCGCCGCCAACTGGATGCCCGTGGTGCCCGCCCCATAGATCAGCACCCGCCACCGCCGGTGACCCCATCGCAACACCCAGAGATAGACGTTGAGCATCGCCAGACGCAGGCCGACCGAGGACAGAAAGAAGATCAGCCCGAACAATGCGATGCCGACCAACGGAAACGGCTCTGACGTCTCGCGGCAGATCGCGTAAAGCGAGATCGCCAACAGTGCGGCAAAAGCCCCGGTGCGCAGGATCGCCAGCGATTCGTAGGCCTTGAGCTTGATGTTCTGAATGCCCAGCGCGATGGATTGCAGCGGTGCCACCACGGCGAGCACCAGAAAGATGTGCCAAAGCTCGACTACAGCCTGGGCCGGAAAGAATGAGGCATAAACCAGCATCACCGTCACCAAAAGCGACAGCGGCGCCAGCAGGGCATCGACGAGCACCAAGACGAAGCGCTTGTGAAAACGGTTGAGCCGTTCGACCAAAGCGAACAGGTGTGACCTAAGCTGCGTCATCAATATTCAACCTGCGCAAGTTCAACTGGTCAAGCCAATTTAGGTCAAAGCTAATCCGGAAGACCTTGGATTTCCTGATGGACCTTAGGCCGCTGCCGCCTTCATTTCAAGCAGAACGCCGTAAACCTTTGGCCGAGGCTTCCTATCTGCCCAATTTGAAGGCTCGCCCCAAAGTTTGCGCCATCAGACAAAAATCCATCCAGACCGTGCGACGGCGTTGGTAAATCAGGTCAATCCGGGCCTTGCGCGGCACGCAACGCCGGACATAGACCCGGTCGGTTTCGGCGGCGGTCTTGCAGGAGGCCAGCAACTTCTCTTCATGGCGGTGAAAGGTCAGCGTCGCCAGACCGGTGATCCCGGGGCGGCTTTGCAAGACGCGGGCGTAGATATCGGGAAAGCGTTCGACGTAAAGCCGCAAGGGTGGGCGCGGACCAACAAAGCTCATGTCGCCCTTCAGGACATTCCACAGCTGCGGCACCTCGTCCAGGCGGCTGCGGCGCAGAAAGCGGCCGGAGGCGGTGATGCGCGCCGCCTTGTCGCCGCCCGAAACCCCGGCCTCTGGCGGCACGACCGTCATCGTGCGCAGCTTCCACAAAAGGAACGGCCGGCCCGGCGCGCGCATCCGCTCGGCCACATAGAACAGGGGGCGACCCTCGACCCACAGCAGGACCAGCAACAAGACCCCGAATGGCAGCGCCAGGATCAACGCCAGCACAACGGCCAGAACCAGATCGACCAGCCGCTTGGCCGGCGTCATCGTGGCCATCCGGTGACCGAGCGCAGATCGGCGACCAGACCGTCGGACGTGGCCGGGGTCAGCCGAACCAGCCCCGCCAGCACCTCGGTCGCCAACACCACGCGGGCAATGGCGGCGGCACGTGGCGGGCCAAAGACCCAAGGCTGCCCGAGCGCCCCGAGCAGATCGGCCATTGCAACGCTGCCCGGTTGGGCGAGGTTGAGGATGCCGGGCAGTTCGGCACCCGAAGCAGCCAACACGACCAGTTGCGACAGCACCCGCGCCAGTTCGCGCGGCCCGATGTAGCTGCGTTCTGGCCCGCCATCCTGCCCGGCAATGGGGTCAAGCGTGATGGTGCGGCCCGGCTGGCAATTGCCGAACAAGGCATCCGCCCCGGCAAGGTTGGCCAGCCGCAGCAAGGTCAATCCGGTGCGGGCGCTGGACAGATGACGCAGGGCAGAACGTTCGGCTTCCAGCTTGGCGCGGCCATAGGGGGTGATGGGCGCGGGCAGATCCGCCTCGGTCAAGGCAGTGCCGGGCGCGTAGACGGCGGCGCTTGACATCACGAAGACATGCCGGGCGCGCGCCAGCCGGGCGGCGATGCAGACCTGCTCGGTGATCGCAGTGTTGGTCGCCAGTTCGGCCTCGGTCCCGGCGGTGCAACCTGCCAGATGCAGCACGAT
>JANXPK010000853.1 GCA_025357355.1 Rhodobacterales bacterium | reverse complement strand
GGATCATGGGTTCCTCTTTCGGTTGGGGTTCATGCCAGAATGGCGAAGGCTTCGAAGGGTTCAAGGGTAACAGGGCCGTTGAGCCTTGTGCGCGGGGAATGGGTGGCGATCAAGGCCTCGCCGTCGATTGACAGGTTGGGGTCAAGGGTGACGCTGTGCCCGGTGAAATTGGCCAGCACGGCAAGCGACTGCCCCTGATACCGGCGCAGGTAGGCCACGCGCTGACAGGGGGCAAAGACGCCGTTCACCGGGTCGCGCCAGACGTAGACGTCGCGAAAGGGCGCGTCGCGGCCCTTGAGCGCGCTGTGGAACCAGGCGTGCTCGTCCGAGGAGTGGTTGACCACAAGGTCCATCACGATGCCGATGCCGCGCGCCTTGGCCGCCGCGATCAGGCGGTCCATGTCGGTCAGGGTGCCGAATTCGGGCGCGATATCCTGATAGTTGGAAATGTCATAGCCGTTGTCCGCCCTCGGCGAGGCATAGACCGGCGAAAGCCAGATGAAACCGATGCCAAGATCGGCCAGATAGTCGAGCTTGCCAATGTGGCCGGGGATGTCGCCCAAGCCATCGCCATTGGAACAGGCAAAGCTGCGCGGATAGATTTGGTAACCCGTGGCGGATTTCCACCAGTCCGGATCAGAGGAATACGGGGTCATTGCGCGCCCTTTCCGCAGGTCGCAAGCGGCCTGCCCAGATGCGTTGGATGGGCGCCCTGGTGGCAGGGCGCCCGATTGGTCAGCGGATCGGCTTGCCGTTGGCGTCGAACCGGTAAAGCGCACCCGGCTTTGGTGAAAGCTGGACCTTGGCCCCCAGCGCAACCTTCAGCTTGCCATCCTGGCGCACGATCAGCACCTCATCCCCGCCGATCTCGACAAAGAGGTAGTTGTCCGAGCCGAGGTCTTCGGCATGCACCACCTCACCCTGCCACTTGCCGCCCGAACTGACGAGGTCGATATGTTCGGAGCGCACGCCCAGCGTGGCGCAACCATCGGCGGCGGCAAACGTGCCGGTCATGAAATTCATCTTCGGGCTGCCGATGAAACCGGCGACGAAGATGTTGTCGGGACGTTCATAAAGCTCGGCCGGGGTGCCGACCTGTTCCAGCAAACCGTCGCGCAACACGGCGATACGGTCGGCCAGCGTCATCGCCTCGACCTGATCGTGGGTCACGTAGATCATCGTGACCTGTTCCATCGAGTGGTGCAGCTTGGCGATCTCCAGCCGGGTCTGCACGCGCAGGGCTGCGTCAAGGTTCGACAAGGGTTCGTCGAACAGGAACACCCGTGGGTCGCGCACGATGGCGCGGCCGATGGCGACGCGCTGGCGCTGGCCGCCCGACAGCTGCTTGGGCAGCCGGTCCAGCAGATGCTCGATCTGCAACAGCTTGGCGGCGTCGCGCACCCGCTTGTCCATTTCCTCGGGCGAGGATTTGGCCAGCTTCATCCCGAAGGCCATGTTGTCATAGACCTTCATATGCGGGTAGAGCGCATAGGACTGGAACACCATCGCGATGCCGCGTTTGGACGGGATCAGGTTGTTGACCCGGTCGTCATCAAACAGGAGATCGCCCGAGGTGATCTCTTCCAGCCCCGAAATCAGCCGCAAGAGCGTGGATTTGCCGCAACCCGACGGGCCGACAAACACCATGAACTCGCCCTTTTCGATGGTCAGGTCGATGCCCTTGATGACATCCACCGCGCCATAAGACTTCTTCACATTCTTGAGTTCGATCTTTGCCATTGGATTAGCCCTTCACGCCGCCTGCGGTCAGACCCGCGACGATTTTGCGTTGGAAGATGAGAACGAGGACGACAATCGGTACGGTCACGACGACCGAGGCCGCCATGATCGGACCCCAGGGGATTTCCTGCACCGATGCGCCGGAAAGCAGCGCAATGGCCACAGGTGTGGTGCGCTGGTCTTCGGAGATGGTGAAGGTCAGCGCGAACAGGAACTCGTTCCAGGCGCCGATGAAGGCCAGAAGGCCGGTGGTCACCAGCGCGGGCCACAAGAGCGGCAGGAACACCTGGGTGATGATCACCCAGGGCGACGCGCCGTCGACGATGGCGGCTTCCTCGATCTCGATCGGCAATTCGCGCATGAACGTGGTCAGCACCCAGACCGTAAACGGCAGGGTGAAGATCGTGTAGCTGAGGATCATCGCGAAGGGCGAGTTGTAGAGCCCGAGGAACCGCACGAGCTCGTACAGGCCGGCCAGCACGGCGATCTGCGGGAACATCGACACGCCAAGGATCGTCATCAACAACAGGCCGCGCCCGCGAAATCGCACCCGTGCCAGCGCATAGGATGCGGTGACGGCCAGGAACAGTGCAAAGACCACCGTCGTCGTGGCGATGAAAAGCGAGTTCAGGATCGACCGCGGGAACGACCGCGAGAAGGCGTTGATGTAGTTCGACAGGTTGAACGACACCGGCCAGTAATGGATCTCGAACAGCGCCGATCCGGTGGCGAAACTGGTCACGAGGGCATAGTAGAACGGGAACACCGACACCACCACGACCAACACCACGAAAAGGTAAAAGGCGATCTTCCAGAAGACTTGTTCGGCGGTCATCTGTTGCCCTCCCCGGTCAGGTTGACTTTGCCAAGCCAGATGTAGAGCGACACGAAGATCGCCAGGATGGCGAACAGCATCGTCGATTGCGTGGCGCCATAGGCGAACTTGGCGAAGTCGATCATGTTCTCGCGGCTGATCACCGACATGGTCTTGGTGGCCGTCGAATTGGGCGTCAGCACGTAGACGAGGTCGAAGATGCGCAGCGCGTCCAGCATGCGGAAGATCACCGCCACCATCAGCGCCGGGCGGATCAGGGGCAGGGTAATCTTCCAGAACACCTTGACCGGGTGCACGCCGTCGATCTTGGCGGCCTCATAGATGTCTTGCGGCACGGTCTGCAGGCCGGCAAGGATCAGGAGCGCCATGAACGGCGTGGTCTTCCAGATGTCGACCATCAGCACCGAGATCATCGCCGTGCCGGGGCTGGAGGCCCAGGCGATCTTCTGGTCGATCAGGTGCAGGTTCAACATGATGTCATTGATGATGCCGTATTGGTCATTCAGCATCCACGCCCACATCTTGGCCGACACGATGGTCGGGATCGCCCAGGGCACCAGGATGGCGGCGCGCACGATGCCGCGGCCCTTGAAATTCGCGTTCAGCATCAGTGCCACGGCCATGCCGAAGATGGTTTCGAAGATCACCGAGACGACGGAAAAGCGCACGGTGTTGTACACCGCGTTCCACCACGACGGATCGACCAGTGCGCCTCTGTACTGCACCGTGCCCGACGCAAGGGTCTGGGTGTGGAAGTAGTTGTAGAACCAGACGAAATGACCACCATAAAGATCGTCGAGGCTGGTGTTGGTCAGTGAGAAATAGATGGTTCGCAGCAAGGGCCAGGCCGCCACGCAAAAGAGCGCGGCCAGCATGGGTGCCAGGAACCAGAAGGCGGCGCGGGCACGCTGCTGTTGCAGACTGAGCCCCTGTTCTGCCGCCCTTCCAAGCGATGGTGAAGTCATGACGTCCCCTCCGGATCCGGGTATGTCGTTGCCCGGTTTGCCTGCGTTCAAACCAGAAGGGGCGGCGAATACCGCCGCCCCTTCTGTTGGCAAGATCCTCGCAAGGTTGCCGTCACTGCCAGTTGTTGGCGCCCTTGATGTCGGTCAGGTCAGCTTCCAGTTTGGCCAGATTGTCGGCAGAGGTGCCGGTGCCCGACAAGGTGTCGTGAACAGCCGACCAGAACTTCGAGGAGACCTCGTTATAGTGGCTCAGCGTCGGGGCCGACGGACGCGGCACCGCGTTCAGGAACACGTTCTTCCATTGCGGGATGATCGGCGCCTTGGCGGCGATGTCCTTGTCGTCATAAAGCGAGACGATCGTCGGCAGGTTGGTCTCGTTCAGGGCGCGCATCTTCTGCACTTCCGGGCCGGCCAGCCACAGCACCAGCGAGATCGCCGCGTCCTGATGCTTGGAGTATTTGGACACAGCGACGTTCCAGCCGCCCAAAGTTGCCGCCGAGGTGTCGCCCGCCGCGCCGACCGGAAGGGTCGTCACATCGAACAGACCCTTGACCTTGCTGTCGCCGCCATTGCCCAGCGCATAGGCATAGGGCCAGTTGCGCATGAAGGCCGCGTTGCCGGTCTGCCACACGCCACGGGCTTCTTCTTCCTGATAGGACAGAACGCCGCCTGGTGCGATGGTGCCGACCCAGCCCTTGACGGTATCAAGCGCCTTGGCTGCCTTGGGGTTGTTGATCGAGATCGTGCCATCGGGCTCGACGATCTGACCGCCGCCGAACGACTTGACCCATTCCAGCGCGTCGCAGGTCAGGCCTTCATAGGCATTGCCCTGGAACACGAAA
>JANXPK010000799.1 GCA_025357355.1 Rhodobacterales bacterium | reverse complement strand
GAACAGGAACTGCTGTTCGAACGCTTCATCAGCCTCGACCGCGACGAGCCGCCCGACATTGACGTCGATTTTGAACATGAACGCCGCGAAGAGGTGATCCAGCACCTTTATGATAAATACGGTCGCCATCGCGCCGGTCTGTGCGCCACCGTCATCCATTATCGCGGCAAGCGGGCAGTGCGCGAGGTTGGCCGCGCGATGGGTCTGACCGAGGATACGCTGTCGGCGATGTCGTCGCAAATCTGGGGGTTCGGCTCGTCCAAGGCGGTGAACGAGGCGCGGCTGGCCGAGGTGGGCTTGGACCCGATGGACAAGCGGCTGCAACTGACGCTGAGTCTGATCGAGGAGATACAGGGTTTTCCCCGCCACCTGAGCCAGCATGTCGGCGGCTTCATCATCACCGAGGGGCGGCTGGACGAGTTGGTGCCGATCGAGAATGCGACGATGGAGGACCGGACGGTCATCTGCTGGGACAAGGATGACATCGACACGCTGGGCATCCTGAAGGTCGATGTCCTGGCGCTGGGGATGCTGTCGTGCATCCGCAAGGCGTTTGATCTGCTGAAAAAGCACCACTCGACCCGCTATACCCTGGCGACTTTGCCGCCGGAGGACCCCGAGGTTTACGACATGCTGTGCGAGGCGGACAGTCTGGGCGTCTTTCAGGTCGAAAGCCGGGCGCAGATGAACTTCCTGCCGCGGATGAAGCCGCGCAGCTTTTACGATCTGGTCATTCAGGTTGCCATCATTCGTCCTGGCCCCATTCAGGGCGACATGGTGCACCCCTATCTGCGCCGCAGAAACGGGCTGGAGGTGGTCACCTTCCCCTCGGACGAGTTGGGCAAGGTGCTGGGCAAGACCCTGGGCGTGCCGCTGTTTCAGGAACAGGCGATGCAGATCGCCATCATCGGGGCCGGATTCACGCCGACCGAGGCCGACCGGCTGCGCCGTTCGCTGGCGACGTTCAAGAAACATGGTTCGGTCAGCGAGTTTCACGACCGCTTCATGCAGGGCATGCGCGAGCGGGGCTATGAGGAGGAGTTTGCGGCGCGCTGTTTCGCGCAGATCGAGGGGTTTGGCTCGTATGGCTTTCCGGAAAGCCACGCGGCGAGCTTTGCGCTGCTGGTCTATGCCTCGGGCTGGATCAAGAAGCATCATCCGGGGATCTTTGCCTGCGCGCTGCTGAACAGCCAGCCGATGGGGTTTTACGCCCCGGCCCAGATCGTGCGCGATGCCCGCCAGCATGGGGTGACGGTGTTGCCGCCTGCGATCAATGAAAGCCAGTGGGACAATGTGATGGAAGCGACCGACGGAGGCTTGGCGCTGCGGCTGGGGTTCCGGCAGATCAAGGGGATGAACGAGGAAGAGGCGCAGTGGATCGTGGCGGCGCGGGGCAATGGCTATCTCACGGGCGAGGATGTGTGGCGGCGGGCGGGGGTGGCGCCCGCGACGGTGACGCGGCTGGCGGAGGCGGATGTGTTCGCGGGGCGGGGGGCCGGGCGGCGGGACGCGCTGTGGGCGGCGCGGGCGTTGAGCGGCGAGGCGCCGTTGCCGCTGTTTGCGGGGGATATCGAGGGCGAGGGGATCGTGGAGCCGGCGGTGCAGTTCCGGGTGATGACGGAGGGGGAGGCGGTGGTGGAGGATTACGTGTCTTACCGGCTGACCCTGCGGAGCCATCCGGTAGCGCTGTTGCGGCACCTGTTGACGCCGGTGTGACCCAGAGCGGGGGGCCGTCGCAGCGGCCATCGAGGCCCCTGCGACGGCTTTGGCACTGATGGCACGGGCGGATTTGAGACGTGTCCGCAGGTGGACAGTTTTGAAAACCAATTGATATCCATGTGTTACCGATTTTCGTTAACCGGACGGCAAGGATTGTGGCAGCGGCGGAGCCTCCGGCGGGAGTATTTGGCAAGGAGCAAATGAAAGGGCGACGCGACGCTGCGACGGGTCAGGTCGGTGATGGCGCCGCGCGGGGAGGGGGAAGCAGGGCGATATGGTTCACAAGACGCGGTGGACGCAATTTCGACCCTGGATGGGCAGCCAATCGGGCGTGGTGCAGACAATTTGCCGCTCGCGAGGCAAGCAAGGCCGCCGGGGTGCGCCCGGCGGCCCAAGAGGCATTGGTCGAAGATTACTTGTCCAGACCGAGGCCTGGCAGAACCTTGGTGCCTTCGAGTTTGACGGCCATCAGGCTTGCCGGATCAAGACCAAGGGCGGCGAGGATCGTCGGCGCGACCGACATCGTGGCGACGGCGTCGCTGACGGTGGCTGCCTTCAGGGCGGGGTTGGCGACCAGCAGGGCGACATGGGTGTCGTCATCGGTGAAGCCGCCGTGTTCTGCGAGCTTGGTGGCGGTGGGCTTGGTGTAGATCACGCCTTTGACGGGCACGATCACCACGTCGGGCACCCGGCTGTCTTTGGTTGCGTCGCCGAACATGGCGGTCACTTCGGCAGCGCCCATCACCTTGTCGATGCCGAGGTCGGCCTTGGCAGCCATCAGCGCCTTGACGGCGTCGGCGGTCCTGGACTGGTCCGACAACCAGATCAGCCCGATGTCGTCGGCGGTCACCTGGGCGGCGAGGCCGGGAGCGACAGCCTCCAGCACCTTGCCGATGGCCTTGCTGTCCACGACCTTGCGCAGGGTGGGGTCGATCGGCGACTGGCCATGCTTGGCCGACAGGATCACCAGGGTTTCCTTGTCGATCCCGGCGGCTTTCAGCGCGGCCAGCATCCTGGCCAGCGAGGCATCGGTGTGCTTGACCGCATCGGCCAGATCGGGCGAGAAGGTGCCCTTGGCATCCATGTAGCCCGTGGTCTTTTCACCGACGGAAACGGCCTGAAAGTTCATGCCCATGATGGCAGGCACCACGCCGGGTTGGCCGGCCGAGGTCTTGCCGGCGATCTGGTTCAGTACGGCGGCAACCTTGGTATCGTCATAGGCTTCGGTATTGGACGCTTTGGCGGTGATCGCGTCATCCGAGTTGATCTCGGGCACGAACAGGTCATCGACGCCGTTGCCGGACGGGCCGTTGATCAGATCATAGGCCGGGTGTTTGTCGGACCAGGCGGTGGGCAGACCGGCGGCCTTGATCACTTCGAACACGGTGTTGACCCGCAGGAACTGGTGCGGCCAGACCGGGGCGCAGGCCTTGGCCGGATCGCGCGGCAGCTTGGCCTCGTCCACGCCGCCACCACCGTCGATGGCGTCGGTCTTGATGTCGATGCTCTCGTCATAGACCACCTCGGTGCCCTTGACTGAACAATCCGACCCCGGCGCCGACAAGGCGCGGTCATAGCTGTCGTCATAATACACGCCGGTCGATTTCGGGCTGCCACCAGTCACAATCGCCAGCAGGCCGGGAAAACTGTCCGACGGCATCGCAGCACTGGCGTGGTCGTAATGCACACCCATACCCACCAGCGTGGCCATCGCCGATTTAGGATTGGCCACCGCATAGGCCGACA
>JANXPK010000771.1 GCA_025357355.1 Rhodobacterales bacterium | reverse complement strand
GCTGATGATTTTCATGAAATTCTTGGCGCGCAATTCGCGCACGACCGGTCCGAAGATGCGCGTGCCGACCGGTTCGCCCTGATTGTTCAGGATGACGGCGGCGTTGCGGTCAAAACGGATGGTGGTGCCGTCTTCGCGACGAACTTCCTTGGCGGTGCGAACGACCACGGCCTTGCGGACGTCGCCCTTCTTCACCTTGCCTTTTGGAATGGCTTCTTTCACCGACACCACGATGATGTCGCCGACCGAAGCATACCGGCGGTGCGAGCCGCCCAGAACCTTGATGCACTGAACCCGGCGCGCGCCAGAGTTGTCAGCTACATCCAGATTGGTCTGCATCTGGATCATTTAGTCTACTCCCGACCTTTGGGAACCAGTCCCAGGGTTTCGATGGAGCTGGACGGGTCAGGCCGTAGGGGCCAGCACCGTCCAGCGTTTGGTTTTCGAAATCGGCGCACATTCCTGAATGCGGACGGTGTCGCCGGTCTTGAATTGGTTGGTGGCGTCGTGAGCCCGGTATTTCTTCGAGCTGCGGACGGTCTTGAGCAGCACCGGATGCTTGAAGCGGCGCTCGACCAGAACCGTGATGGTCTGTTCGTTCTTGTCAGAGGTGACGACACCCTGCAGGATACGTTTCGGCATGGCGGTCCCCTTACTTCGCGGCTTCTGCGGCTTTTTGGTTGAGCACGGTCAACACCCGGGCGGCATCCCGGCGGACGGCCTTGATGCGGGCGGTGTTTTCCAACTGGTTGGTGGCCGCCTGAAAGCGCAGGTTGAACGCCTCTTTCTTCAGCGCAACCAGGCTGTCACGCAGCTGGTCCGGCGTCTTGGTCTTCAGTTCGCTGGCGAGCATGCGCCGTCTTCCTTTTCTGTGACACCAGACGGCCCCAAGGGTTACCGCAGGTCTGGTGGATCAATATGAAACCGGCGAATCCGGTCACCCGGAATCGCTGGATGGGGCCGTATAGGGGATGGGGGGGCGGGTGGCAAGGGGGAAGATGGGTGCGAGGAGTCAGCAGGCGCCTTCCAGTCTGCTCAAAAATCTATCGCAACCCGAAAAGTAGCTATCTATGGCATTCATAACGTCAGCCAAGTTCGAAAGATCAGTCGCACTGAAAGCGATCTCTATTTTCGTGCCCTTCGGATCAACTGGGTAGCGAAAGGAGAAGGAGCCAGCATCCGCCTTTGCAAATTCAAGGACTATCTTTTCGACAACACGTTCCGCCGCCTTCGGGTATCCCTCGTCATATGATTTGAGCATTTGTAAGAATTCGTTCCAGAGCGCAACGAGGTCGTGTAACTTCCAGTTAGGGCTGATCCCAACAGTAGGCCCATAGATTGCCAGTTGATATTTCAATGAAAGCTCGAGGAACTGCCTGTAGTTGAAGATGATTGGAAAAACGAGAATATCCCGCTCACGCCAGTCTTCCTCTGAAGCTGCGACCATGATGTCACCGGCCTTCTTGTACCCGTCGATCATTAGCACAAGTCGAGCGAACGTGTTGTTGGCGACCACAGCGTTGTCGAGCAGGTTACCTGCGACAACAAACGGTTTGTCCCCGTGCTGTGGCCAACGAAACCTAATGCTGAGTATGTCTTCAAATGAGATCCTTTTTTCCAAATCCCACTCCCCCATCGATTTCGATTTGGCGTGCATGAAAACCGTCCGATTGGTCAGCTTCCTTTACTACTAGCACAAGTGATCTCGGCAAGGTAGCGTTGTGCATCCAACCTGCGGAAATCGTCGCGTTTAGCAATCATGCGATCATCGAGCAACAGGCTATCCCGAGCAGATCTGTGCGCTGCAATGCACAGCTTTGATATCGGCCTGGAAACGCCGGATGAAGGGCTTCCGCTTTTCGACTTTCTGGCTGAGAGTACGGTATTTCTTTCCGAATTGTTCCTTGGTGAGGCGTTGATCGACGCCACTGACCCTTTCGAGGATGAAGTGATCACCGGAGGCTTATTGTGCTGTGTGGTAGCAAGCGGCCTTTCTCGTATCTTCAAGTGTTCTCCAGATGAGGTCGCTACATTGGCGTTCCACCACATCTATGGATGGGCTTTCCGGGACAAGCCCGATGAAAAAGTGATAGCGTGGTCCGTTTCCCAAAGGTTGTTCAACAAGTTGTTGGATCA
>JANXPK010000157.1 GCA_025357355.1 Rhodobacterales bacterium | reverse complement strand
GCCCACCAGCGTTTCACCGCAGACAGTTCCTTTTCGGGGTTCTTGGCGCGGGTCGACAGGATCGGCGCCCGCGCCTCGGCGGCAGAGGCGGCCTGGCCCAGCAGGAACACCACCTCGACCCGCTGACCCGGGGCCAAAATGATGCGGGGTTGCAGGGCGGCACAGGGGTCAAGGCCCGGCCCCGATCAGCCTGACAGGCCAGAAAGCCGGGCGGGGTTGGCGAGTGAGCCCAGACGGCCCAGAACCTCGGCCCGGTCACAAGTCAGGCTGGTGACTTCCGTCCCAAGGTCGGCAAAGGCGATGCGGCCCGGGAAGGCGATGCTGCGCGGATTGCGGGCAAAGATGGCACCGGTTTGCCCATCACGTTCGGTCAGCACGGCCGCACTGCGCTGGGTCCCGAGAACCCATTCGGCCTGGGCCGTGACCGACAGTGTCCGGATGCGCGACGAGGTGTTGTGCAAGGTCAGGCGCGTGATCTTGACCGGGCCTTCGCGCGGAACGAATTGCACCATGGCGGCGCCAATACCGTTCGCCGTGTGTTCAAAGGCCGAATAGCCAAAACCGTGGCGGGCGATATAGGTGCCTTGGTGCGAATGGGCAAGGCGGTTGGGGTCCAGACCTGACCGCTGTCATGGTCTTGCAGATAGATCGCCTCGCCCGAAGGGTCAGTGACGGGGTCATTGGACCACGGGGTCAGGGCGTTTTCGCGGCTGTTTTCCGACCAGGTGAACCCGGAACCTTCGGCAGAGACATGAAAGCCGAAGCCGGGGTTGGCCACGACATTGACCCAGGGTGCAGGCGTGGTCTGGCCATCGCGCAGGACCGTCACATATTCGCGCCCGTCCTCGGCAAAGCCACCGGTCCCGTTGAAGAATTCAAGGACCGGCAGGGGCACCGGCGTGGCAGGCAGGGCAGCTGGCCGAAAGGTTTCGGCCTGAACCGGCACCTTGGCCAACTGTTCAGGCTGCGTGCCGATGTTGCCCCGGCTGGCGACCAGAACCACGGCAGCCGCAGCCAGAACGGCGCGCCGGGCCTCGGGCGTGGTCAGGTCGGCGCGCAGGATATGGACAGCGCCGGCCTTGGCCGTGATCGGCGTGGCCGCACGCGCCGCCGCATCGACGGCATTCGGCAGGTCCTGCACATAGGACGAGGCGCGATCGTTCAGGATCACCAGATCCACCGCCAGAAGCTTGCTGCGCCAATATTCCACGGCGTCCAGAACCTCTTGCAGACGGCTGATATCCTCGGCCTCGCAGATCACGAACAACACGATGGGCAGGTCGCCCGAAATCCCCAAAGGCCACAGATCCGATTGCGGACCGGCACCCGCCAGAACCTGCGACCGCCGCGCCCGCAAGCGCGGGTCGGCGCGGATGATCATGCCGGCCAGCCGCTGAAACTCCGCCGCGCGGGCAGAGGTCAGACCCAGATGGCGCAACTGCACCTTGCCTTGCGTGTCCATCCGCACCTGCGACAGATCCGACCCGCGCCCGATGAACCGCGCGCGATCCGTTTCGAATTGCAGAGCGGCGGTCTCTTCGCCCTCGGCCACGGCGATATGGGCGGCCCAGATGTCGGGATCTTCGGGGCTGCGTTTGCGGCGCGTGGCGATCAGAACGCCCAATTCCGGCAAATAATCCGTCACGGCGAACATCTTGGAAAATAGCAGATGCGCCTGGTCTGCCGCAGGCGGGGCCAGCACCAATTCGGCATAAGAGGTCACGTCGATCTCGCGCGAATGGCGGCCCGTGTTGGTCAGGGAAACACGGCGGGCCTCGGCATCGGCTTCGGTCGACACCACAACCTCGGTCCGCGTGGTCAACAGGCGCGAGCGGTGGGTGAAGACGGCGTGATGTTCGGAAAAGACGGCACTGTGCGGGTTGGCGTCCGGCTGAAGGGGGCGCAGCGTGTCCGACCACAGCCCACCCGACTGCACATCGCGCAGATAGACAAACGCCCCCTGCCGCGCCTGTGTTGGGTCGGCCTGCCAGCGGGTCACCGCCAGATCGCCCCACCGGCTGAACCCGCACCTCCCGGCGTCAGCATTACGCCGTAGCGCCCGTTGGAGATCAGATGCGCCGTCGGCGCCGCCTCTTCGGGATGGTCAAAGTGGCGCAACACATCCGGGGTGGTCTGCGCCTCGATCCCGGCGCGCACTTCACGGGCCCGCGGCGGCGCGATGGAGGCGTCGCGCGGCACATGCTCTTGCAGCAGCGGCTCGATCGACTGGATGATGGGATCGGCGTGGAAATCGCGCCGCAAACTGCCAGCCAGCACCACATTCCCAAGGGCGACAATCGTCATGCCCTGATGATGGGCCATGAAGCTTTGCACAACGACGTGGCTTGACCCCTCGGGCAACCGGGCGGCCGTGAAATCGAGCGCTTCGTAAAAGCCAAACCGCCCCTCGGCCCCAAGGTCGGGCAAGGCGGCGAAGTTCTGCATTGCGCCCTTCGGATCCTCCATGGCGGCAAGGCCGGTGGCATCGGGGCAATGACCCGGTTCTCGCCCAGACCTCGTTTCAAGCCCAGACCGGGCACGCCGAAGTTGGAATACTGGTAGGTCATTTCCAGATCACGGGCATTGTACGAGGGTTCAGAGATGCCCCGGGGCAGGCCCATCTCACCACCATAGGCCTGCTGGCAGGCGACGACCCGGCGGTTGGTCTCTTCGATCACCGAGCCTTCCGGCGCCTGCAGAACGAGGGTCGGCATCAGGTATTCGAACAGGCTGCCCGACCACGAGATCAAGGCCGATCCGGCCCCCAAGGGTGTTGTCGCGCGGCCAAGCTGGAACCAGTGCCGGGTTTCGACCTCACCCTCAGCGCTAGCAACCGGGCGTCGCGCACGCCACGCAGATCGGGCACCGGCGGGTTTTGCCAACGCAGGCAGGTTTGCGCCACGGCGATCAGATGGCCCGCCAGATTGCCACTGTCGACCGTTGAAACATAGGCCGGGGCCAGCACGTGCAAGTCGGTGGTGTCATACCAGTTGTAAAGATGGCCGCGAAACCGGTGCAGGCGTTGCACGGTTGCCAGGGTCTGTTCCAGCCGGGTGATGGCCTCGGCCTGGCCCATCCAGCCCATTTCAGCAGCCAGGGTCACTGATAGCAGATCGAGCCCGATGTTGGTGGACGAGGTGCGACAGGCGACGATGGGCTTGGGAATTTCCTGAAAGTTGTCGGGAGGCCGGAACTGGCTGTCTTCGGTCACGAAGCTCTCAAAATAGCGCCAGGTCCGGCGGGCGATCAGGCGCAGGTCAGTGGTTTCAGCTTCGGTCAGGGGGGCGCGGCGATGGGTCGGGTTCAGCCGACCAATGCTCCATGCCAGGGCGGGGGCCAGGGCCCAAAGCGCGGCAAACGCCAGCGTCAGACCCCAGACCACCGGGTTGAGCGCCGTCAGCAGGATGCAGCCGCCAAGGCCGAGTGCCACCCCCACGCGCATGATTCTGTAGTGCTGTGCCAGACCCGGAAGACCGTTGCCCCGCGATTGCGAGGCAGTCATCCATTCCAAGAGATGCCGACCGCTGCGCAACCGGACCAGACTGCGCGTCACGGCGTCCAGATGCGAGGCTGCGGTATCGGCCAGAAGCGCCGTTGCAAGAACGATCCGGGCGAAGGCCGTGGCCGAATCGCCCAGAAGCGCTTGCAAATGGCTTCGCGAGGTCACCCCCGCGCGCCCGGGCAGCACGGCCAACGGCAAGCCGATC
>JANXPK010000762.1 GCA_025357355.1 Rhodobacterales bacterium | reverse complement strand
TCAAGTTTCGGCATTCAGTCCTCCGCCTCTTTCGCCTGAAATCGCCCGGCGGGCGACACGACCGCCCGCCCCAGGGTCCAATTCACATGGCCTTCTGAACTTTCAATCTCGGCAATTCGCCAGCCGTCTGTCCCTTGCTGCAGCAGCATCTGGGTGGCGAACGGTTCAACAAGCAGGTTCGCCCGCACCAGAATATGGGTCTTCAGCCGCACCCAGATCTTGCCCGGTTCGACGTGGTCAAAACCAAGAACCTGCAAGTAGACGTCCGTCACGCCGTGCAGATTGATGATCGCGACGTAAAGGTCAAAATCCTCGCGCAACGCAACTTCGTCGGCCAGCTTGTAGGACACGCCTTCTTTTGTTGTGATCGCAATCGGCAAGTTAAAGATCGAGCAATAAAGCCCGAAATCGCCGGTCATCAGCGCTTTCGTCAGCAACTCGCCAAGGTCCTGAAAGGCACGTTCGGGCAAAGTCAGACCCTTTCGATGACGGTAGCCGCACCCATGCCGCTGGCGATGCACAGGGTCGCCAGCCCAAGCTGAACGTCGCGTCGCTCCATCTCGTCCAGCAAGGTGCCGATGATGATGGCCCCGGTCGCGCCCAAGGGATGGCCCATCGCAATTGCCCCGCCGTTGACATTGACCCGGGCCGGGTCGACGCGGAACGCTTGCTGGAACCGCAACACGACCGCGGCGAACGCTTCGTTGACTTCAAAAAGATCGATATCGCCAACCACCAACCCGGCCTCGCGCAAGATCTTTTCGGTCACCGGCACCGGCCCCGTCAGCATGATGGTTGGGTCCGTGCCGATCTTGGCGGTAGCCTTGATGCGCGCCCGCGCCTTCAGCCCGTGAACCCGGCCAAACTCCGCGTCGCCGATCAGCACCGCCGCCGCCCCATCGACGATACCAGAAGAATTACCGGCATGATGGATGTGGTTGATCCGCTCCAGATGCGGATACTTCATCATCGCGACCTTGTCGAAACCGGGCATCGTTTCGCCCATCTCCTTGAACGCCGCCTTCAGCGCACCCAAGGCCTGCAAGTCGGTGCCCGGCCGCATGTATTCATCCGTCGCCAGAATGGGTAACCCGTTGATGTCGCGCACCGTGACGATCGAGCGGTCAAACCGCCCGGCAGCCCAAGCCTCCGCCGCCCGCCGCTGGCTTTCCACCGCAAGCGCATCGGCATCGTCGCGGCTGAAGCCATATTCCGTCGCGATGATGTCGGCCGAAATGCCCTGCGGCACGAAATAGGTCTTCATCGCCAGATAGGGGTCCACCGCAATCGCAGCCCCGTCCGACCCCATGGGTACCCGCCCCATCATCTCGACCCCGCCCGCGATATAGGCACGCCCGGCACCGGCCTTGACTTGATTGGCGGCCAGATTGACCGCCTCCATGCCGCTGGCGCAAAACCGGTTGATCGACAGGCCCGGAATGCTTTCATCCAAGCCGGAGGCGAGCACCGCCGACCGCGCCAGACACCCGCCCTGCTCGCCCACCTGCGTGACGTTGCCCCAGATCACATCCTCGACCGCGTGCCCCGCCAACCCATTGCGCGTGCGCAGGGCATCGAGGATCTGCGCCGACAAGGCGACGGCGGTCACCTCATGCAACGACCCGTCCGGACGACCCTTGCCGCGCGGCGAACGCACGGCGTCATAGATGAAAGCATCGGTCATCTTTCTCTCCTCATAGGCGGTCGGCAGGGCTGCCGGGCATCAGATCATAGGGCGCTTTCCAGCCGGGCAGCGCGGAAATGCGGGTCAGCCAGGCGTCGATATGGGGCCAGTCCTTGCGGTCAAAGCCGAAGGGCTCGGGGTAATAAAGATAGCCGCAACACGACAGGTCCGCGATGGTCATCAATTCGCCAGCGATCCATTTGCGGCCATCAAGCTGGGTGTCCAGCACCTTGTAGGCGCTTTTCAATCGGGCCCGCATGAACGCAATCACCTCGACCGGGCGCTTGGCCTCGGGCACGAAATTCATCTGAAACCGGGTCAGGCCAATCGCGGTCGACAGCTTGTGATTGTCCCAGAAGAGCCAGCGCAACACCTCGCGCCGCTCTGCTGCCGACTTGCCGCCCAACTTGCCGGATTTGGAACTGATGTAGTCCAGCATCACCCCCGACTGGGTCAGCCTGGTATCGCCATCCACCAGCACCGGCACCTCGCCCATCACGTTGAGGGCGCGAAACTCCGGCGTCCGGGTCGCGCCGTTGAAAAAGTCGACAAAGACCGGCTCCCATTCCATGTCCGCCAATGTCAGCGCCAGCGCCACCTTGTAGGCGTTGCCGCTTTCACCAAAACAGTAAAGTTGGATCG
>JANXPK010000758.1 GCA_025357355.1 Rhodobacterales bacterium | reverse complement strand
GAACAGGCCCCAGTTGACATAGAACACCTTGGCAAAGCCGGTGGGCGCGAATTTGACGCGGTATTCGAGAAAGCTCATGCTTTGGTCTCCGCCGGGACAGTGCCGTCGGGGGCGCGCAGTTTCAATGCCTGCAGGAGGCTGTCGATGCGGGCGCGCTGATCGGCGGGATAGTGGGCAACCTCTGGCATGGCACCGGTCAGGGCCCGCAGCATCACGTCACGCACAACGGGGGCCGCAGCGGACGAGCCGCCACCGCCATGTTCCACCACCACCGCCACCGCATAGCGGGGAGCAGCGGCCGGGGCAAAGGCCACGAACAGGGCGTGATCGCGCTGCAACCACGGCAGATCATTGTTGCCCACCACCCCGGTCTCGCGTTCAGCTGCCGAAATGTTGCGGACCTGACTGGTGCCCGATTTGCCCGCCATGTGCAGCGTATCGGTGACGATCCGTGCGGAATATGAAGTGCCCTGCGGATTGTTGACGACCTGGGTCATGCCGTCGCGAACAGCGGCGATCTTGGAGGTTTCGATGCCAAGTGGCTGCGGGTCCGCATGCGCCACATCCTTGCCGCCGATGCTCAGCACCAGTCGCGGCATCACCGTCAGGCCAGTGGCGACCCGCGCCGCCATCACCGCCAGCTGCAGGGGCGAGGCCAGCACAAAGCCCTGTCCAATCGCCGCGTTGATGGTGTCGCCGATGCGCCAGTCTTGTTTGAGGTGCTGCTGTTTCCACGCCTTGTTGGGCAAAAGGCCTTCCGAGATGGCCGACATCGGCAAATCGTGGCGCTGGCCCAGACCCATCCGCTGGCCCATCAGGGCTATCTTGTCGATGCCCACGCGCTGGGCGACATCATAAAAGAACACGTCGCAGCTTTGTTCAAGCGCCGTCACCAGAGTGACCTTGCCATGGCCACCGCTGCGCCAGCAGTGAAACTTGCGCCCGCCGCTTTCCAGATAGCCCGGACAACTGACGACGGTGGAGGTATCGATCTGGCCATCGTCCAGTGCCGCCAAAGCGGTGACCACCTTAAAGGTCGAGCCGGGCGGATAGACCCCCTGCACCACCTTGTTGGCCAAGGGCCGGTGATCATTGGCGGTCAGCGCCGAATAATCGCCGCTGGAAATACCGCGCACAAACAAGTTGGGATCAAAGGACGGCGACGATACGGCAGCGATGATGTCGCCATTGTTGACATCGATCACCACACAAGACGCCGACTCTTCGCCGAGCCGCGCTTGCACGAAGTTCTGGATGTCGGCGTCGATGGTCAGTCGCAGGTCGGCGCCGGCGATGCCGTCGGTCCGGTCCAGCTCTCGCATTACCCGGCCGACGTGATTGACCTCGATCTTCTTGTTGCCGGCAGAGCCGCGCAGCTCATCTTCCATCCACTTTTCAACGCCGATCTTGCCGATCTGGAATTTGGGGATGTGCAAGAGCGGGTCGGGATTATCGAGCCCTTCAAGATCCTTGTCGGAAACCGGCCCAACATAGCCCACCACATGCGCAAAATCGACATCGCGGGGATAGACCCGGCTAAGGCCGACATCGGGGGTCACGCCGGGCAGGGCAGGAGCATTGAGGGCGACCTTGGAGAGATCGTCCCAGCTCAGCCGGTCGGCCACCGGGACCGGCACGAACGACGCATTGCGGGCGACATCCTTGCCGATGCGGGCCATATCCTCGGCCGTGAGCGGGATCAGATGGCTAAGCCGGTTCAAGACCGCCTGCACGTCGCCCGCGCCCTCTTTGTTGATCACGACGCGGTAATTCTGCTCGTTGCCCGCGATCAGTTTGCCATTGCGGTCCAGGATCAGACCGCGCGCGGGTGGGATCAGCTGGATGTTGATACGGTTTTCTTCGGCCAGAAGGCGGAACTGATCGGCCTGATCGACACCCAGATAGCGCATCCGTCCGGCGAGCACTGCCATATTGGCCGCCATGCAACCGCCCATGAAAAGGCTGCGCCTGGTGATGCGGGCGGCGCTGGCTTCGGTATCGCGTTGGGTGCGCCTCACATCCGCCTCCCGTAAGCGTCAATTTCGCCGGTAGCAGGCTTGTGCAGATCCAGTCCATAGCGCGAGATCGCCACTACGACTGGATAGGCCACAACCGACCACACGATCTGCACCAGCGCAAAGCCGAAGGCCGGTTGCGGCAGAAAGACCAGCGATTGGGCAAGCCGGTAGGCCAGAAACACCGCCACCATCAGGCCTGCAACCAAAAGCCATTCGACCCCGAAATTCAGCTCTCGCGTCAGGGCGACGCGGCTGCGGATAAATTCGGATCCCAGGATCACCAGTGCGGTCCACAGCCCCGGCGGCCTCATCAGCAGCAAATCCTCCAGCAGAACCACGGCGGCAATCATCAGGACCGGCAGGTATTCAGGCCGCCGCACCGTCCAGGCAAAGATCAGGCAGAGCAGCAGATCCGGCCCCGGCAAATGGCCGGCTGTGGTGTTCAGAGGCAAAAGCCTGACGAACATCAGGAAGGCCGCGACCCCCAGAAACAGCAGGCGGTGTTGCCACAGCGGGCTGATCCAGTTGCTAACCATGACTGGCACCCGGCTGCATCGGCCCCTGAAACCCGGGCAATACCGGGCGCGGCGGGTTGGGTACCAACAGCGCACCAGGGTCAGTGACCGGTTCGGCCTGCAGACTGCGCAGCACCCGCAGAAACTCCAGCCGTTCATAATCGGCGGCGAGGATCACCCGCAGCCGTTTGTCCGTACCAAGCGCAACGGTGCCCACCAGCAGGCCCGCCGGAAACACCTCGCCATCGCCAGAGGTCACGACCTGATCGCCAGGCTGGACCTGATCGGGATGTTCCAGAAAGTCCAAGGGTGGCTGGGTGGTATTGTCGCCCGAAAGGATGGCCTTTTGCCCGGTTGACTGCACCTCGACCGGTACGCGGCTGTTGCTGTCGGTGAGCAGGATCACGCGTGAGGTCCGCTCGCCCACGCCAGAAATGCGCCCGACCAGACCAATGCCGTCCATTGTCGCCCAGCCGTCCTGAATTCCGTCGCGCGCGCCGACGTTGAGCAGCACCGACTGACGGAAGGGCGAGCCGCTGTCGGCCAGAACCACGCCCGTCACGTGGGTCAGCATCGGGTCAAGCCGCACCTGATTGAGGTCCAGCAGCCGGGCATTCTTCTGCTCCAGCTGCAAGGCGGCCTCTTTCCACGCCTTCATCTGCTGCAATTCGTCGCGCAACTGCTGGTTCTGTTCATAAAGGCGCGAATAGGATTGGAAGTTGTCGAGGATGGTGATCGTCTTGGTGATCGGCACCATCGCCCAACTGAACGACGGCACCACCCGGTCGACCAGGGCGGTGCGAAAGCGTTCGACCCGGGGGCTGTCGATGCGCCACAAAAAGAACAGCGCCAGCAGGATCAGCACCAAAAGCCCCACCAGAACCCGTCTTAGCGGGCGTGAGAACTCTTCCGGGCCATAGCTGCGCGTCTTTGACATGGGGCGCTTTCAGGCGGACCCGTGGGGGTCAGCTGTCGTAATCGATCACGTGCCGCAGCTGCTTTTCATATTCCAACGCCTTGCCGGTGCCCAGAGCCACGCAGTTCAAAGGTTCGTTGGCGACCGAGATCGACAGCCCGGTCTGTTCGCGCAAG
>JANXPK010000741.1 GCA_025357355.1 Rhodobacterales bacterium | reverse complement strand
GTGCCGGTGATGAAGCTCGCCTCATCCGAACACAGGAACATGACCGCCGAGGCGACCTCTTCTGGGTCCGCCACGCGGCCCAGCATGTGAAAGGGGGCGGCCACGGCGTCGGTCTTGGCACGGTTGCCGCCGGTCAACTGGTCCATGATGTTGGACCAGGTCCAGCCGGGTGAAACCGCGTTCACCCGAATGCCAAGGGGGGCAAGGTCCATCGCCTGACTGCGCGTCAGTTGCAGGATCGCGGCCTTGGACACCGGATAAACCCACCGCCCGGTCTGCGCCACCCGCGACGAGATCGAGCCGAAGTTGACGATGGCGCCCTTGGTCTTGGCCAGTTCCGCTTGTGCGGCCTGCATCAGCATGACAGAGCCGACGATGTTGACATCCAATGCCTCCAGCCATTCGGCCCGCGAAGATTCGCCGCCCTTGTCGAGGTAGGAACAGGCGACATTCACCAGAAAGTCGATGCGGCCAAAGGCTTTGACCGTCGACTTTACCAAGGCCGCAATGTCGCTGTCGGACCGCAGATCACAGCGTTGAACGGCCACACCCGCGGCGGTTGGCGCATCCGCAATGTCAGCCACCATCACCCGCACATCTGCGGCGCGGAAGGCCGCCACCACCGCCTGCCCGATCTTGGTCGCCCCACCCGGCACGATCGCCACTTTGCCCGCAAGTCCCCGCATGGTTCCCCCGATCGTTGAAACTTGAAGAAGAATTGGCCGCTTGCCACAGCCCCGCTTTCAGCCAAACGCAACCCTTATCCCGAAAACAGAACTATCTGCTGCAACGGCCCAAGCATAGCGAAATTGGTGATGCCGTCATCCGGGTAATGCCCCGAGACACTGCGGCTGGCCCATACCTTCTGGACCTGTTGTTGGGACACTGCCGCGTGACGCAGATTGAGTTGAAATGGGGCTTCCCCCAATTTTGGCCGGCTAGCCCAAGGCTAGCGCATGGCTGGACTTGAGCCCGCGTGACACCCTGCGGGCGGCCGGTGGAGACGGCTATCAGGATTGAGGTTCACTCGGCAGCGGCCAGCCGCGACAGTATCTTGTCGGTTTCGAGATTGCCCACCGCACCGGCCACATGTCCGCGGTCGCCGGTGATCCGGGTTCCGACGAATGCCCCGGCGATTGCATCTGTGGAATGGCGGATCAAGACCGATGCCGTCAGAAGCTGCGCTGTCCGCTCGACGAACCAGCGGGCCTCGGCTTCCGGCGGGGATCGCGGCCAGCGGTCACGATGGGCCCGCAGCGCCGCGTCATACCGTTTGTCCTGCCCGGCGGCGGCGTCGAATTCGGCATCCAGACCCTGCTGCGCCCGTGGTTCCCTGGCGAGCGTTCGCAGCACATCGAGGCAGATCACATTGCCAGAGCCTTCCCAGATGCCATTCAGCGGCGCCTCGCGGAAGAGCATCGGCAGGGGCGTGTCTTCGACATAGCCCATGCCGCCCAATATCTCCATCGCCTCGCCCACAACGACAGGGCACAGCTTGTTGGCCAGGAACTTGGCCAGCGCCACACCGATGCGGGCAAAGGCGCGGGCGTCTTCGGTCTTGCCATCGAACGCCTTGGCGACGTACATCCCGAGCGCAAGCGTCCCATGCCAGTCGAGCGTCATATCGGCCAGAACCGCGCGCATCAGGGGCTGATCAATCAGGCGTTTCTGAAAGGCGGTCCGATGGGCGACCCAATGATACGCTTCGCTCAGTGCGGCGCGCATCAGACCGGCAGGTGCGATTGCGGTGTCAAGCCGGGTGTGGTGGATCATCTCTACAATCGTGCGGACACCGCGGCCCTGTTCGCCGATTTGCAGGGCATAGGCGCGGTCATATTCGATCTCGGCAGACGCGTTCGAGCGGTTGCCGAGCTTGTCCTTCAGCCTTTGGATGCGAATGGCGTTGCGCCCGCCGTCAAGCCAGCGCGGCACCAGAAAACAGGTCGGCCCTTGTGGCGCCTGCGCCAGCGTCAGAAAGCCGTCCGACATTGGCGCCGAACAGAACTACTTGTGCCCGGTCAGCCGCCAGGCCGCGCCGTCGGCTTCGGCGCGCGTCGTGATGGCCCTGACATCCGAGCCGCCCTGTTTTTCCGTGATCGCCATGCCTATGGTGGCGCCCGGCTTTTCAGTTACAGGTCGGACCGAGGGATCGTAGCTTCGTGACAACAGTTTTTGCAGCCAGATTTCCGCGATGTCGCCAGCGGAGGCGGTGACCGGAACGGCGGCATAGGTCATCGTCAGCGGGCAGCAATGGCCCGGCTCTACCTGGCTCGCCAGATAGACCATCGCGGCGTGGGTCGCTTGCCCGCCCCGACCGCCTTCCCAGGCGACCGCCGAATAGCCTGAGGCGACTGACGTTGCCATGAAATGGTGATAGGCCGGGTGAAATCGTACTTCGTCAAGCCGCCTGCCAGCGCTGTCGAACAGGCGCAGTTCCGGAGCGCATCGGTTGGCGTCGCGCGCAGCCTCGCGCTGCATGGCCTGCCCAAGCGTCTTGCCGTAGGGGGCAAGCACATCCTCTTGCACCCCGACCTCCCCGGCGATTTCACGCAAAGCAGGATCAGATTGCCAAAGGTCGCAATCGCCGCGACCGGGCGGTTGGTTTTCGACGACATGGGTCCCCAGATTGGTACTCGGGTCGCAATCGATCATGGGAGCCTCGTTCGCTCGGAGGCAGACCAAAGTGACGGGTTTCCTATCGTCGAGCGATCACCCGCAGGACGATGTGCCGATGCGATACCTTACCGCAAGACGCAGCGAAATCCAAATTCATCGGCTCCCGCGCGTAAGGTGAAAGTAATGGCGAGCGGCCAATCCCGGGGCTTCCGGAAATGGCCGCTCTTGGCCTGTCAGACCGGCACGCTTTGAACCGGCGCCGGGCTCCCTGATTTCAACAACGGGGCCGCGGCCTCGGCCATTGAGAGGGCGGCGAGGGTGGCGCAGGCAAGGGCGCGGGCCAGCGACAGGTCTAGCGGCTTTTCAAACAGCACGGCTTTGCCAGCCGCTGTCTCCCGTTCGATCAGGTCCGGATGGGTGTCGGTCGACGTTGCGATCAGAACCGCGTTGATCGAGGCATCGGCCAGGATGGCGTCGGTCGTGCCCGCCTCTGCCTCCCAATGCGCCGCCAGCCTTTCGGCGGCTGCGGTGTTGATGTCGGTCACGGCAGCCAGCGCGCTGCCAGGGTTGGTGGTGATGGCGGAGGCATGAACACCGGCAATACGACCGACACCGAGAAGACCTACTTTCAGCATCCTGTTTTCTTATGGTTTCAAAGCTCGATGGATCTTGCCTCGACCGCACTGACGCGGGCTGCGTCCAGCACGGCAAGGGTGCGTATTCCGGCCGCCGCCGTCACCGGAGGCGCCGTCCTGTCGCGCACGGCACGGGTAAAAGCCCCGCAATGGTCGTGATAGCGGCCTTGCTCGGCGGGCACCTTGGTCGCGCCTGCGGCAGAGTACAGGGTGCCGCAGTTCGCCCTGGGCTCATACCCCCAGGCAGCAAGGTCATCCGCCGGGCGCTTGCCCGCGAAGATCGCGTGCGCCTGCACATCGGAGCCTTGGGCGACATAGCTGCCAGCCGCGCCATGGGCGCGCTACTCGCGGATGTTCAGATGGTTGAGCTTGCTGGCAGAGACATGGCTGTGGCAGCCGCTCTGGTGGCGCAGCGTGATGGTAAAGTCCACATCGGTGCGGCCTTGGGCAAGGTCGGCATGGTCCAGTTGCGCACGACCGCAGCGACCTGCCCGAGCAGCCACAGCATCTGGTCGACCAGATGGCTGCCAAGGTCACACAAGAGCCCGCCCGTCGGCCCAGCCTCCAGCGTCGCCAGATCGTCGAAATCCATCCGCGAATGGCTGCGCCAGACCTTGCCCAGACGCCCGTTGTCGATCAGCTTTTTCAGCGTGCGGATGTCGCTGTCCCAACGGCGGTTCTGAAAGACCCCCAGGATGACCCCCTTGTCGCGCGCCGCCCGGTCGAGATCGCGCCCGCCTTCGGCAGTTGGGGCAAAGGGCTTGTCGGCGATGACATGCAGCCCTGCGGCAATCGCCTCCAGCCCCAGGTCGCGCCGGGTGTGCGGCGGAGTGGTGATCGTTACCGCGTCCAGCCCACCTGCGGCGATCATCGCGGTCAGACTGGGATAGATCGGAGTGCCGGGCAGGTCGGCTTGCACGGCGGCAATGGTCGCCGGCGCGCGGGTGACGACACCGGCAAGTGCCACGCCTGGCGCGGCCGAAATGAAGGGGACACCAGCCCACCGTCGATTGCAACTGATCGCCGAAAACGCCGGGGATGACATCGCCGAAGATCACCTTGGCGAGGGCCTCGGTCTTGAGCGCGACGCTGGTTGATTTGACGATCAGCACCGACAGGCCCAGAACCACGTCCTGCACCGCGAACAGGCTACCCGGCGTGACAATCAGCGACGGCACTGCCATTCGGACGACCATCATGCCGTTGATCAGGCCCACAATCACGTCAAAGGTCATGACGACGACAACGCCGATCCAGATGTTCAGGCCACAATGGCCCGAGATCACCGCGACCGTCATCGCGCCAAAGGGCACCATGGCCCCAACCGAAATGTCCAACTCGCCCGCGATCATCAAGAGGCCCAGCGGAATGGCGATAACTCCCAGGTTGGCCGCCACCCTCAGCCAGCTTTCCACGCCTGCGGGGTTCAGAAACGTCAGTCCGCCAAAGATGCCAAAGAAGATCAGCACAGCCAGCAAGCCCAGAAGGGCCCCGCACTCCGGTTGGCGCAAAAGGCCGCCGAATGGTGAATTCTTGATCATGACCTTCTCGCCTGGTTGCGACACGGCCGGGCGCCGAACTGATCGGGTGCTCGCACCCCCTTGGTCCGGTAGAAGTTCCGGACCGCCCACGAAAAGCGGTCCAGAGATATCAGGTGCAGATCAGCTTGCGACTTTGGACTGGCAAATCCGCGAAGCGGCGGCGGACTTTGTCGGTGCCGACATCGAAGTGCGAAACGAATTCGTTGAAGAGCTGTCACCGCAAATCTCCGCAGATCGTGCCCTGGCCCTGGGCGAGGACTGTGATTCGATTTGCATCACATCTGCCGTGCATCCGGGGGTCATCGAGGCGGTCGATGCGCTGCA
>JANXPK010000719.1 GCA_025357355.1 Rhodobacterales bacterium | reverse complement strand
CGCCGTCGCCGTTCACGTCCAGCAACAGCACCGCATGGGCCTTGTCATACATGACTTGCGGACCCGCACCGACCGTAAATCCAGCCGTGCCATCGAAATGCCCGCCCGCCATGAAGCCGTGCAGGTCGATCTTGTCGTGCCCGGTCGTAAAATCCGTGATCTGGTCCTGCACCAGGCCATTGCCGGTCTCGGCAACCGTCCGGAACACAAACGTGTCATCTCCGGCCCCGCCGCGCAGGATGTCGCCGCCATTGCCGCCGTACAGCACGTCATTGCCGTCACTGCCTTCCAGAATGTCCGTGCCGTTGCCGCCATAGATCGTGTCGTTGCCGCCACCGCCGTCATAACGATCACTGAAATTCGTGCCGATGAACACCTCACTGGCATCCGTGCCGTGCTGTGCGCCAACCTGATGCGGCCCGGTCAGCCCCGCATGTGCATGTCTCATTCTTCATTCCCCCTGAGGTTACGCCAAGTCAAAATTGTAACAGGACAAGATTAGAACATAATCTTGACAAATTTTATGCACCTCGAGCAATAAAAAGCAAGACCCGCCTCGGCCATTCACCGGAATCTCGCATTGAATGCCCGAGCCGCACTACACCTTAAGATTGCAATGACGTGGCCGCACCCCCTGACACCGTGCCGCTTCATACCCGCCACCTCTGTCAGATTGGCTCAACAATACATTGTTTTTTCACAAATTTATCCCTTTGTCGTCCGATCGGCTCGGCACCTTTGGCTCCCGGTGTGCCCAAGAACAACGGCCGCCAGTGCGCCCGTGCCACGCCGCTCGCCACGAACCGAACGTCCAACAGTCATGATTGTGCCCGGCGTATTTCCTAAAATCAAATTGTGGCGGCGAATCAGTTCGACGGCCCACCCGCCGACCGGCATTGTTGCTTAACAAACCACTAATTCCGACATTACTTTGGATATTGGTCGCGTGAATTGCAATCATTGTAACTAAAATCGAAACAGTGCCGCAACCTTGTCGCGCCCGCGACCAAAAAATGGCGAAATTCAGGTGTGGATTGGGCACATGGCCACATCGGCCGCCACATATGTTAACCCGGAGGATAACCCCATGTTTATGCAGGACTTTGCCAAACTCACCACCGAATTCGCCTTGGTCATGCCGCGCAGCCGCCCGGTCATCCCCGCGCCGGTTATTGGCGGAATTGTGGCCGGAACCATGGTCGAAAGCGAAAATGGTTGGGCCAATGTGGAAACACTGCGCGTTGGCGACAAGGTTCACACCCTTGACGGCGGCTTGGCGCGCATCCTCGGGCTTGACCGCCGTACCCTCGCGCCAGAGGCGGAAGTCTCGCTGATCCATGTTCCAGGTGGCCGTTACGATGCCTGCAGCGACCTCCTGCTGGTGCCCGGCCAGCACCTCTTGATCGCCACCCTCGATGCCGCCAATCTCGGCACTGCACCCTACGTGCTGGTCCCGGCCATTGCGCTCACCTCCGATGCCGACGTGCGCCGCAGCTTTCCTGACCACAAGATCGAGGTGATTACCCCGCTCTTTGGCGACGAGGAGATCGTCTTTGCCAATTCCGGCGTGCTCTTGCATTGCCCCAGCATCGTTGACGGCGCTGGCCGCTACCCCGACGCAAGCTTTTTCCCGCGTCTGGACGCCGCTCAAGCAAGGGCCTTCCTTCTGCGCCGCGCCGCACGTCTTGCGGCCTGAAACCCCGGCGCAAGCGCCTTACCCCTCGCGCTTGCGCCGATGTTCCACCTGCCCCAGCCTGATCTGCCGCAACGCCTCAACCAGCAGTGCGGTCAACTTGCGCCGATGCGGCTCGCGCATGGGCCAAGGATGCGCCCATTGAAAGATCACCTCCAGCACCACGGCCGCCAGCGTGATGTTGACCAGCAGCAACCCGGTGCCGACGGCAATCTGAATGAACACGTCTCACCCCTGTTCTGGACTTATCCCGCCCCCTCGCCTATCTCGGGCGGGTCATGGCAGAAAAGTCCGATCCCAACTCCAAACTCATCGCCGAAAACCGCCGGGCGCGGTTCGACTATTACATCGAATCCGATCTGGAAGCCGGCATCATGCTATTCGGCTCCGAGGTAAAGTCGCTGCGACAAGGTGGCTCCAACATCGCCGAAAGTTACGCCTCGGTCGAGGGAGGGGAATTGTGGCTCATCAACTCCTACATCGCTCCCTACCACCAGGCCAAACTCTTCCCGCACGAAGAACGTCGCCGCCGCAAGCTCCTGGTCAACAAGAAGGAACTGTCGCGCCTGTGGAATGCTGTCGGTCGCGAAGGCATGACGTTGGTTCCGATCAAGCTCTATTTCAACGAAAAGGGCATGGTCAAACTCAAGCTCGGCGTCGCCAAGGGCAAGAAGCTTGGCGACAAGCGTGAAACCTCCGCCAAGCGCGACTGGTCGATCCAGCAGGCCCGCATCCTCAAGCACGGCCACCGCGAATAGAGCATGCTTCGGACGACCGTGTGAAATCCGTAGGCTGAGCCGACGGACGCTTATCCTGGCCGATCCTTGCCCGGCCCTCGCCGCCGATTCGCCGCTTTATGGTTAATGCAAGTTGGGGGCCATCAACTTCGTATTTTGTGTAGTGGCATTGTAGGCCGAATGTAGGTGGATTGTAGGTCGTTCATCTTCCGTTAATCAGGTCAATTAACAATGCGAACTCAAGGGCTTGACCTCACACGGCCGATGCCGAATCCGGCGCCGGGCCGAACAGTCAATCCCCCACTCTCGCCCGGACGCGCTCGCGAAAGTGCGACACGTGCCAAGGGCAAAGCGGACGCGATCAAACGCAATGCTCTTGGCCCGCCCTTGTCTCCACGGGCGTGAGGCGATACTGCAAAGCGTTCCCTGTCAGGAGTGTCGGTCCCATGCCGGATGACCCCAAAACGCTTGTCTCCACCCAATGGCTGGCCGCTCATCTGTCCGACTCTGACCTGCGGGTCCTTGACGCGTCGTGGTACCTGCCCGCCCAGAATCGCGATGCCAAGGCCGAATACGCCGCCGCCCATATCCCGGGTGCAGGCTTCTTCGACATAGACGAGATTGCCGACCTCAGCACCGACCTGCCCCACATGGCGCCCTCGCCCGAGAAATTTGCCTCCCGCCTGCGCGGGCTTGGTATCGGCGACGGTCATCAGGTCGTAGTCTATGATAACACTGGGATATTTTCGGCCGCCCGCGTCTGGTGGACCTTCCGCTTGATGGGCCTGACCGACATCGCCGTGCTCGACGGCGGCCTGCCCAAATGGCGGGCAGAGGGGAGGCCGCTTGACGACAAGCGCCCCGTCCCGCGCAATCATCACCTCATGGTGCTGCCACAACCCCATCTGGTCAAATCCGCCGCCGAAGTTGCCGCCAACACCACCGCCACCATCATCGACGCCCGCTCCGCCGCCCGCTTTCGCGGCGAGGCGCCTGAACCCCGCCCCGGCCTGCGTGGTGGTCACATACCCGGGGCGCGAAACGTCCCATTCACCGACGTGCTGAACCCCGATGGCACCATGAAATCCCCCGCCGCCCTGCGCACCGTCTTCACCGCCGCCGGGGTAGACCTCACAAAACCCGCCATCACCACCTGCGGCTCGGGCGTCACCGCCGCCGTCCTCAGCTTGGCACTCGAAAGTCTTGGCCACCGCGACCACGCGCTTTACGACGGCTCTTGGGCCGAATGGGGCGCCCGCCCCGACCTGCCCATCGAAACCGGGCCAGCCGCCCAAGGATAGACCATGCTAGAGACCCTTTCCCCACAACTGCAGGACAAGATCCTGGAACTCATCGCGCTTTACCGCGACGACCCGCGCCCGCAAAAGATCGACCTTGGCGTCGGCGTTTACAAGGATGCCTCTGGCCTGACCCCGATCATGCGCGCGGTGAAAGCTGCCGAGAAAAAGCTGTGGGAGGCAGAGAAAACAAAGACTTATACCACACTTGCCGGTGATCCCGGTTTCGCCGACGCCCTAATCGCCATGATCTTGGGCGCGGGATGTGCCAACCGCGCCGCCGCCGTCGCCACTCCAGGCGGCACGGGTGCCATCCGCCAGGCGCTGGAACTGATCAAACTTGCCTCGCCCGCTGCCACGATCTGGCTGTCGAACCCAACCTGGCCAAACCATCCTTCTATCATCAAATATCTCGGCATGAAGATGGCCGAATACCGCTATTTCGACCCCGCCAGTTGCGGCGTCGACTTTGCTGGCCTCATGGATGATCTGGCAAAGGTTCAGCCTGGCGATGTCGTCCTCTTGCATGGCTGCTGCCACAACCCCACTGGCGCCAATCTCGATACGTCCCAATGGGCGCAGCTTGTACCTCTGCTGAAATCCCGCCGGGCGGTGCCGTTGGTCGATCTCGCTTATCAAGGCTTTGGCGACGGTCTTGACGAGGACGCCGCCGCCACCCGCCTGATCGCAAGCAGCTTCCCCGAGGTGCTGATCGCCGCCTCCTGCTCCAAGAATTTCGGCATCTACCGCGAACGTACTGGCCTTCTGATCGCCCTGGGCGACCCCGCTCGCAAGGCAATCACCCAAGGCAACCTCAACTTCCTGAACCGGCAGAACTATTCTTTCCCGCCAGACCACGGCGCCCGTCTGGTGACAATGATCCTGCAGGACGCCGCCCTGACGGCCGACTGGAAGGCCGAACTGGAGGAGGTGCGGCAGAACATGCTGACCCTGCGTCAGTCTCTGGCCGATGAGCTTCGCCGCGCCACCAATTCGGACCGTTACGATTTCATCGCCCGTCACCGCGGGATGTTCAGCCGCCTGGGCTTGACCGAGTCGCAAGTTATGGCGTTGCGCAACCGACACGGCATCTACATGGTGGGTGACAGCCGCATCAATATCGCCGGTCTGAACGCCCGCACCGTGGCAATCCTCGCTGCCGCCATTGCCGCAGTCGAGGGCTGATCCCGTAGGGTGCGCATTCATTGCGCACCTTACCGGACAAAACGCCCTGTCAAACGTCCTTTACCGACGATCTTCAACTCCCTGCCTAACCCGCAGCGCTGCGAGAACGTCGAGTGAGGCGTAGCCGTCCGGCGCTATCCCCGCCGCCTTCTGAAACGCCTTGATCGCGCCCAGTGTCAGTGGCCCAACCTTGCCGTCCGCTTCACCCGAATACAGGCCCTCGGCCGTCAACCGCGTCTGCGTCTCTTGCCGCTCTCCAAGCGTCAGCACCCGCAAATCCCGCGGCCAGGCGGCCATTATGGGCGGCCCGCCAGCAATCCGGTCCGCCAGATACCCCACCGCAATCACATAGGCATCCGCCTTGTTGTACGCCTCGATCGCCGCGAAATTGTCTGTCACCAGAAAGGCCGGCCCGCGCACCCCGGCGGGCAACAACAGGGCCGACCAACCCTGCTGCGGCAGCGCCCCGCCATTCGCCAGCGTGATCCCCATCGCAGCCCAGGCACTCATCGGCTTTTGTGTCCGGCTCCCCGCCAAAGCGACGTCAAAACCCGCGGGCAGCCTGACCTCACGCCCCCACGGCAGCCCCATTTGCCAGCCCGCTTTGGCGAGATAGGCCGCAGTCGACGCCAGAGCATCGGACGGGTCATCCGACCACAGGTCGGGTTTGCCATTGCCGTCAAAATCGACGGCCGTTGCCAGCACTGATGACGGCATGAACTGCGTGTGCCCCGACGCCCCGGCCCAGGACCCCACGAATTGGTCTGGACGCACCTTGCCCGACTGCACGATCTGCAGTGCCGCAATCAACTCGCCCTCGAAATACTCGCCGCGCCGGGCGTCGTAAGAAAGTGTCGCCAGGGCGTCGAGAACCGGAATATTGCCCCGAACCGCGCCAAAGGAACTTTCCAGCCCCCAGATTGCCAGCACCACGTGGCGGTCCACATGATAGTTCGCCTCGATCCGGTCCAAAACCGCACGATATTTCACCAGCGCCGCCTGTCCCGCCGCAATCCGGTCGGCCGAGGCTGCGCGGTCAAGGTAGTCCCAGATTGTCTTGGTGAACTCGTCCTGCCTTTGGTCACGTTCCACCACGTCAGGGCGGAACTGCACGCCTGGCATCACCGCATCAAACGTGGCTGCAGTGATCCCGGCCGCCAGCGCGCGCGGGCGAAAATCCCTGATCCAGGCCTGCAAGCCCGCTTCGCTGGCCAAATCCACACTGTCCGCCACCGCAACCTCCTGCGCCGGGCCGGATCCAGCGCGACCCGTGGCTTGCGCCGTGGCCAGATGCACGCTGCACGCCAGCACGATCGCCGCAAAACCAACCTTGATTTCATGAGCCATGGCACAGTTTGGCCGATGCCCCCGAGCCGCACAAGTCGCAACGGCTCGGGAGATGATGAGCGTTAGGCTGCGCGCCGGATCTCGCCGTGCGGTGCGCGAAGCAGCGCCAAAATTTCGGCGTTCTGCCGTTCCAGCCGGCGCAGGTGATCCTGCAATTCGTCGATCGTCCGGTTGCCTGTGTTTTGCAGCAGGAACACCATCAGAAAGGTTGCGATCGTGGTGCCGGTGTTGATCACCAGTTGCCAGGTGTCCGAAAAGCCGAACAACGGCCCGCTGGCGCCCCAAAGCGTCACCACAGCGCAGGCGGTCAGAAAAGCTGCGGGATGGCCCATCGCCACAGAGATCCACTCAGCCAGAATCTCGAAGCGGTTCTTGATGTAGTATTTCATTTTGTACTCCTTGCGACCGGCCGCCGAGGCGAGCCGCGCAAGGGTCACGGGGACCCGCTCAGCTCTGCCCGGACGGCACGGTCAATCGACTGTGGGGTGACATGAGTGTCTGGTCCTTGGTTGTGCGGACTCACCGGCCCGCAAGGTCGTGCTATACCGCCGCGCCAGGCGTTGACAAGTCACAATTGGCTGATTTCAGCGCCGCTTGCGGGTAAATTTACGTTTCAGTTTCACGTCCTTCGCGGCCGCCTTGCCGGGCTTGCGAGGTTGATAGTGCCCCGGCCGCCCAGAGCGTCCCGCAGGCACTGCGCGGTCCTCCAGCGTCAACAACTCCAGTGTCAGCCCCCCCGTCACCGGCACCGCTTCGGCCAGCCTGACCGTCACTTTGTGCCCGATCCCGATGACCTGCCCGGTGTCCGACCCTTTCAAGGTCTGGCTATCGGCGTCATAGTGAAAATACTCTCGCCCGACCGACCGGATCGGAACCAGCCCATCTGCGCCCGTCTCATCCAGCTTTACGAACAGCCCGAACCGCTGCACCCCCGATATTCGCCCGGTGAACTCTGCCCCTACCCGTTCGGACAGATAGGCGGCCAGATACCGGTCCGTCGTGTCGCGTTCGGCCATCATCGACCGTCGTTCACTTTCCGAGATCAGTTTGGCGGTCTCGTCCAGATTCTCGACATCCCAGGCCGACAGTCCATCCTTGATCGGGCCATCGCCACCCCAGCCATGCGCCGCAATCAGCCCGCGGTGCACAATCAGGTCGGAATAGCGCCGGATGGGCGAGGTGAAATGGGCGTAGTTCTGCAACGCCAATCCGAAATGCCCGAAGTTCTGCGCGCTGTAATAGGCCTGGGTCATCGCCCGGAGGGTCGAGATGTTCAGCAGCTGGTCAAATTCGCCGCCCTCGGCCTGCGCCAGCAGCCTGTTCAGATGTGCAGTCTGCAACACCTGCCCCTTGGCCAGCACGAACCCTGACGCCTCCGCCACCTCTCGCAGTGCGTCCAGCTTTTCGGGGCTCGGCTCTTCATGCACCCGGAACAGCAGCGGTTGCTTCAGTCGAACCAGCTCTTCCGCTGCCGCCACATTGGCAAGGATCATGAATTCCTCGATCAACCGATGTGCCTCGAACCGTTCCGCAAAAGCAACCGAGGTGACGCGGCCAGCCTCGTCAATCGCGATCTTGCGTTCGGGCAAGTCAAGGTCCAGCGGCTGCCGCAGCGCCCGCGCCTGCTTCAGCGCCTCATAGGCGGCATAGAGCGGGCGAATCACCCCTACCATCAATGGTGTTGTTACCTCATCCTGCACCCCATCCATCGCCATTTGAACTTGGCCGTAGTTCAGCGAGGCGCGTGACCGCATCAGCCCACGGGTGAAGCGGTGGCTCAACTTGCGGCCATGGGCGTCGATGACCATGCGAACGGCAAGACAGGCCCGGTCGACGTGTTGGTGCAGGGAACACAGATCGCCCGACAGGATATCGGGAAGCATCGGTACCACGCGATCGGGGAAATAGGTCGAATTGCCGCGTTTACGGGCCTCGCGGTCAAGTGCCGAATTGGGTGTGACGTAATGTGCGACGTCGGCAATGGCGACCCAGATGACATGGCCGCCCGCGTTTCTGGGGTCGGTTTCAGCCTCTGCATAAACCGCATCGTCACGGTCACGGGCGTCAATCGGGTCGATGGTTACCAGGTCCAGTCGGCGCAGATCCTCGCGTTTGCCCAGTGGGGCGACGACACCCTTGTCGGCCTCGGCGATCACCGCGTCGGGGAATTGATCAGGAATGCCGTGTTGATGAATGGCGATCAGGCTGACTGCGCGTGCGCCGGAGGGGTCACCCAGCCGGGCCGTGATCCGTGCTTGCGGCAGACCAACCATACGCTTGCCGACCAGTTCGCCCTCGACCAGTTCGCCGTCCTTGGCGCCGCCGGTGAAGTCGCGGCTGACCCGCCATTCCTTGTCCGACCCCTTGTCGATTGGCAAGACCCGTCCACCCTCGGCATTCGACCGAAATATCCCCAACACTTTCAGGGGGTTGATCCCAAGCGCCCGGATCAGCCGCGCCTCGTAATCGTGGTCTTGTCCGCCAACTTTGCTCAGCCGCGCCAGAATCCGGTTGCCCGCCCCGAGCGCCGGATCGCCTTTTTGCGGCACAATCAGAATGCGC
>JANXPK010000623.1 GCA_025357355.1 Rhodobacterales bacterium | reverse complement strand
TTCCCGGGCCAAACGCGCCCACCTTCATCTATCCCGCAACGAAAAATCGCGGCTTCCAGTGCGCAGCACAGCACAAGATGTAGTGAGACCGGTATCAACGGGATAAGCCTTGGGCGATTCAATGAAACCGTAGCGCAGGGTCAGGCGGCTGAAGCGGTTGTCCAGAACCTCGTAGCTGGCCCTTTCGTCGCTTTGTGCGACCGGAGTGCGCAAAGTTTCGACCGTCAGGATTACGATCTTTTCGTGCAGGACGCGGAAATGCTTGATGCTGTGCAACAAGGCCGAGGGCACCATGTCGGGGTCAGGTGTCAGGTAGAATGCGGTGCCCTTGACGTTTGGCGCGCTCGACGACTGCAACGATCTGACGAAGCTATCCAACCGCACGGCCAGTTTTTGACTTTTCTGCTGAATGAGGTGCGCTCCGCGCCACCATGCGGCCATCACTGCCCCGGTCACTGCCGCCAGGGCGACCGGCACATAGCCGCCTTCCAGCAACTTGGAAAGGTTGCTGACCAGAAAGCCGGTCTCGACCAGCCCGATCGGTGCGGCGAGCGCCACCACCGCCCAGACCGGCAGGATCCGACCGCGAACGGCATAGATGACCGCGAGACAGGTCGTGACCAGCATCGTCCCGGTGACCGCGATGCCGTAGGCCGAAGCCAGCGCGCTGGAGCTTTTGAACACGATGACCAGCCAGACCACGCCGACAAGCAGCATGCCGTTCACGGCGCCGATATAGATCTGGCCGCTTTGTGAGGCTGAGGTGTGGGCGATGTGCATACGCGGCAAAAGGCCCAGTTGAATGGCCGCCAGCGTCATCGAATAGGCGCCGGTAATGACGGCTTGCGCCGCGATCACTGTCGCCGCCGTGGCCAGGATTACCAGCATTGGCAGGGCATAGGGCGGCACGCTTCGGAAGAACGGGTCAGCGGCGGCGGCAGGGTCGGCCAGCACGAGGGCCCCCTGACCCAGATAGTTCAGCACCAGTGCCGGGAACACCAGCCCGATCCAGGCGATCATGATCGGCTTGCGGCCAAAGTGGCCAAGGTCGGCATAAAGCGCCTCGGCCCCGGTCACGGCCAGAAAGACCGCGCCAAGTACGACCGAGGTGATGGCCAGATGCCCCGCCAGGAACCGCACACCCCAGATCGGATTGAACGCCCACAGCACGGCCGGGCTGGCCGCGATGTGATAAAGTCCGGTGCCCGCCAGCACGATGAACCACACCGCGGTGATCGGTCCGAACCAGGTCGCGATTTCCGCAGTGCCGTGGCGTTGCACGACAAAAAGGGCGATCAGGATACCCAAAGTCACCGGAAGAACCCAGGTCTCCAGCGATGGCAGGATCAGCCCCGCGCCCTCGACCGCCGACAGGACCGAAATCGCCGGCGTGATGACGGCGTCCCCGACAAACAGCGCAGCACCGGCAATGCCGAGGCCGAGCACGATCATGGAGCGTCGGCCCATTGCCTGGCGGGCCAGCATGTAAAGCGACAACACGCCGCCTTCGCCCCGGTTGTCGGCGCGCAGCAGGATCAGCACGTACTTGACCATCACGATCAATGTCAGGGTCCAGATCAACAGCGACAAAAGGCCCAGCACGTCAGCAGGTGCAATGACGTCGCCCGCAACGGGCCTGATCGCCTCGCGGAAGGCGTAGATCGGGCTGGTGCCGATGTCGCCGTAAACGACGCCGACAGCGCCCAGAACCATGGCCGCCAGTCCGCGGCTGGGGGGCAGTTGTTCTTCCTGATCGGCGTCGATAGAGGCGAGAAACGTCGAAATATCGGTTTCGGCGTCGCCCTTTGAAGGCGATGTCAGGCCCGTCAGGCCCTGGATGTCAGACATGATTTGATCCCTTTGGTGCGCCGTAACGGAGTGACGCATTGAGCTTTT
>JANXPK010000618.1 GCA_025357355.1 Rhodobacterales bacterium | reverse complement strand
TGTCGTCACCCGCCCCGCCACTGGCGACATCGTTTCCGTTTCCGCCGAAAAGCAGGTCATCGCCTGCGCCACCGTTCAAGCTGTCGGCCCCGCTTCCGCCAAAAAGAATGTCGGATGACGCGGTTCCCGCGATCAAATCTGCGCCATTTCCACCAAGTACAATTGTCATGCTCTGCCCCCAGGGGAAATGGGGCAGCCCAATTCTGCCCGTCAACCATAGTGGTGGGGACAGGAACAAAGGTCAAGCGCCCAAAAAGGCAAGGGCAGGATGGGCAGTCCCTACATCACCGCGCCCATCGCCCAAGGCACAAATTCGGCGCCACCAAAGCCGAGTTCTTCGGATTTGGTTTGTTGGCCGGAGGCGACGCGCAGGAACAGTTCGAAGATTTCCTGCGCCTTGGACTGCAGACTGACGCCTTTGGTGATGATGTCGCCGCAATTGATGTCCATATCCTCGGACATCCGCTCGTACATCTCGTTGTTGGTGGCCAGCTTGATGCAGGGCGTCGGTTTATAGCCTGAGACCGAGCCGCGTCCGGTGGTGAAGGCGATCAGGTTGGCGCCCGAGGCGATCTGGCCGGTGACGGAAACCGGGTCGTAGCCGGGGCTGTCCATGTAGACAAAACCGCGTTCGGTGATGGGTTCGGCGAATTTGTAGACCTGGGTCAGCGGGGCCGTGCCGCCCTTGGCGACAGCCCCCAGAGATTTCTCCAGGATGGTGGTCAGGCCGCCCTTCTTGTTGCCGGGTGAGGGGTTGTTGTCCATCTCGCCGCCGTTGCGTGCCGTGTAATCCTCCCACCACTTGATGCGTTCGACGATCTTTTCGCCGACCGCGCGATTGATGGCGCGACGGGTCAGAAGGTGTTCGGCACCGTAGATTTCGGGGGTCTCGCTCAGGATCGTGGTGCCGCCATGGGCAACCAGCACATCGGAGGCGGCGCCAAGGGCGGGGTTGGCGGTGATGCCGGAATAGCCGTCCGAACCGCCGCATTGCATGCCGATCATCAGATGTTCCAGCCCGGCAGGTTCGCGTTTGTGTTCGTTGGCGATGACGGCCATTTCCTTGAGCACCGCGATGCCACGGTCCACCGACTTGAGGGTGCCGCCGGTTTGCTGGATGGTCATGTAGCGGAAGTTGCCGTCCTTGCGCATGCGCCCGGCACCGATCAGGTCGGGGATCTGCATGACCTCGCAACCCAGCCCCACCAGCAGGATGCCACCGAAATTCGGGTTCCTGGCATAGCCTTTGAGGGTGCGGAACAGGGTGTCATAGCCCTCGTCGCGTCCCGACATGCCGCAACCGGTACCGTGGACGATGGGGACGACGCCGTCGATATTGGGAAAGTCGCGCAGCCAGCCGCCGCGCTCGCAGGCCTCGGCGATGAATTTGGCGACGGAGCCCGAGCAGTTGACCGAGGTCAGCACGCCCAGATAATTGCGGGTGCCGTAGCTGCCGTCCTGGCGGGGATAGCCCATGAAGGTGCGTTTTTCGGTGACAACGGGCTGGGGGTTCTTTTCAGAGGCGTGGGCGTAGTCAAGCTCATGCGTGCCCATGCCGAGGTTGTGGGTGTGGATATGGGCGCCTGCCGCGATGGCTTGGGTGGCCACCCCGATGATCTGGCCATAGCGCAGCACGTTCTGGCCCTGGGCGATGGGGACGGTGGCGATCTTGTGGCCGCGCGGGATGGCGGTGGCAAGGGGTTGGGCGAGGTCGGGCAAGGTGGTGCCGGCGGCAAGGTCGGCAAGGGCGATGATGACATTGTCGGTCGGATGCAGGCGGATGACGGTCGGGTTCATGGGCATTTGGCCTTTTCAGGACGGGCTGAGGATGGTGGGGCTTTTGCTTGACAGGGGGGCGGCCCCAGCTAACATGTTAGTATGCTACATGGGGAAGGGATGCCAGTTCAAGAGGTGGTGGTTGAAGTCGACCTGCCGCAACCCCATCCGTTGCGGCCGTTGAGCAGTTTTCGCGGCTCATTGGCGCAGAAGGTCTACGGGTCGTTGCGTGAGGCGATATTGTCGCTGAGCCTGCGTCCGGGCGACATCATCCGCAAGCCCGAGATCTGCGCCACCCTGGGCGTGTCGCGCAGCCCGGTCAGCGAGGCGGTGGCGCGGCTGGCGGGGGAGCATCTGGTGAACATCGTGCCGCAGGCGGGCACCTATGTCACGCGGCTGTCGCTCGCGGAAATTCGCGAGGGTGCTTTTCTGCGCGAGGCGCTGGAGCTGGCGGCGGTCGAGCGGGTGGCGCTGACCGCGACCGACGAGCAATTGGTGCAACTGCGGCGCAATCTGCGGCTGCAGGCGGCGCTGCTGGAGGACAAGGATTTCGCTGGGTTCTATCAGACCGACGCGGCGATGCATGAGCTGATCCTGTCGTTCACCGGTTTCAAACGGATGGCGGTGCTGGCGGACACGGCGTGGGTCCAGGTCAACCGGGCGCGGCAGTTGATCCTGCCGCAGCCGGGACGGGTCGAGGCGACACTGATCGAGCATCAGGTGATTTTGGCGGCGATCGAGGCGCGCGACCCTGAGGCAGCACGGTCGGCGACGCAGCTGCATCTGGGAAAGCTGATTGGCTTTCTGGAGCCATTGGCGCAAAAACGGCCAGATCTGTTCGAATCTGACCTGTCCAAGCCGGAGCCGTCATGACCTTGCCCAACCGCCCGCGCTATGCGGGACGCCTGAACGCCTTCAAGCTGGGGCTGCCGGGCAAGCCGACCGTGGCCGACCTGATCGCGCGGGCGGCGCAAGTGCCGGGCCTGGATGCCGCCGACCTCAACTTTCCGGACCATTTCGCGGGTCACACTCCGGCACAGTTGGGGCGGATTCTGGCCTATCACGGCATCGCCTTGAACGGGCTGGCGATGCGCTATTACACCGATCCGGGGTATCGGCTGGGGGCGTTCACCCATCCTGACGCCGTGGTGCGACGGGCGGCGATTGACATCACCAAGCGCGGGCTGGACGCGCTGGCGGAAATGGGCGGCCGGGTGATGACGCTGTGGATGGGGCAGGACGGGGTCGATTATTCGTTCCAGGGGTCTTATGCGAAGATGTGGGACGATACCTTGGCGGCGCTTGCCGAGGTTTGCGACCATAACCCTGCGCTGGACGTGGCGTTGGAATACAAGCCGAACGAGCCGCGGGCGTTTTCGTTGATGCCGGATATTGCGACCAACCTGTTGGCGCTGCGCGAGGTCGGGCGCAAGAATACCGGGATCACGCTGGATTTCTGCCATGTGCTGTTTGCCGGGGAAATTCCGGCGCAGTCGGCGCAACTGGCGGGGCGGTACGCGCGCATTCTGGGGGTGCATCTGAACGACGGCTACGGCAAGCGCGACGACGGGCTGATGGTGGGGTCGGTGCATCCGGTACAGACGCTGGAGCTGTTTGTGGAGCTGGACCGGCAAGGC
>JANXPK010000605.1 GCA_025357355.1 Rhodobacterales bacterium | reverse complement strand
CCTGGCCCCCGCAAGCCGCGTTGCCAGGTCCGGCGTGACCTCGGCGCAGGCCGCGATGAAATAGATCGGCTCGCCGCCCGCCGTGCTTTGCAACTTCAGCCCGATGGTGTCGCCCGGATCGGCCTCGGCCCCCTCCATGTACCAGGCGGGTTTGCCAGCTACGGCAAACGCCTCGATCCGCAGACCAGAAAGCGTGCCATCGGGCAATGCGGGTTCAAAGGGCTGGTCCAGATGCATCGGAACGCGGGACACGAACTTGCGGTTGAGAACGTCAAACACCGAATTTGCCGCCAATGTGCTTAGAACCCTTGGATGTGCGTGCAGGGCAAACGGCTGGCTTTCGCGCAACGACAGCAGGCCCGCAATGGCGTCGATCTCGCCATTTGTCAGGATCACCCCGGCAATCGGCGAATGCCTCAATTGCCCCTTGGCAGGGTGCAGGACCGGAGTATCAAGGATTTGCTGGCGAATATCGGGCGAGGCGTTGATCAGGAACCAATGCCGCCCGTCATCGGCGCTTACGGCCGCCGAAACCTGTGTGTTGCGCAGTGCCGGGTCATCCCAAGCCGCGCGGCAAACCATGCAATTGCAATTCCACTGGGGAACGCCACCGCCTGCTGCGGAGCCAAGAATGACGACTTTCAACATGGAAGCGTCCTTTGACCCGCAGCAGGAGTAGTTCTTACTTCTGCTTGGCGCAGGCGTACATGTTGATTTCCATGCCGCACTGCACTTCGGCGATTTTCGGGGTCTTCCAAGCCATGATAGTCTCCTCCTAACAAGCAACGCCAAAAGCAGGCGCCATGCCGCGACTGGACGGGCCAGTGCATGTCAGAAGCTAACCAGAAGGGGGCGGGAAAACCATCTATCCTTGGCATAGATCAAAACTATTGGGCCTGACCGCCCGGCACATCAGCCGCGGCCAAACGTGCGACGGCTTCCCGGATGAAGGGTGGCATCGGTGAAACCGTTGGCATTGCAATGCTTTGCCCGACGTTTTGCAATGCGGTGATGAAGGCACCGTAGGGGGCGACACGCAGATATTGCGACGGCACCATCGCCACGATCCGCCGCGTCTCCAGTCCAATTTCGTAAAGCCTGACCCCCTTGCGGACATGATCGCCGACCAGCACGGTCAGGGCCGGCACCACGCAAACCCCCAGACCTGCGGCGACCAGATCCAGCGCCAGCTCGAAACTGCGCACCCGCGTGGCCAGCCGGTTGTTGGGAAAGGCCATGTCGAACCAATCCTGAATGCGGCTGGAATGCTGGGTGCCAAAGACAAACTGGATCGTACTGTTCAAGATCGCCATGGCGGGCGCGCCAAGGTCCCGCTCGGGGTCACTTACGCCTGACAGGTCCAGAAATTCGGGAACCGCCAGCACGAAGGGATCAGCCGCAACCGGGATCTGCTGAAAGCCAGAGCTGACCTCGGCCACCGAATTGGCCGCCATCACTCCGATGCTGACCCGCCGGGCGTAAAGCAGGTCCAGAATCTCGGCAGGCGCACTTTCGTGGATGTCGAATTCCACCCCCGGCATGGCATCCGCGATCAGCCGCATCGCAGCCGGTAAAATGACCCGCATCACCGAGGCGACCCCGGCAATGCGGACAATCGGCCTGGCAAGGCTGCTGACCGCAGGCAGGCTGTCTTCCATCTCCTGCGCGGACCGCAGCACGGATTCGGCTTTGCGAAGCAGCAACTCGCCGGTATCGGTCAGAATCATCCGGTTCGAGCGTCGTTCGAAAAGCGGCACACCGATGGCCGCCTCGAACGCCGTAAGCTGCTGGGACAAGGTTGGTTGCGACACATTCAAGAGCTTGGCCGCCCGCGTCAGCGTTGCGGAATGCGCCACCGCCCAGAAAATCCGCAACCGGCGCAACGTGATCTCTGCCCCGGATCTGGAGTTCGAAAGCAGATCGGGGACAGGCGCCACACCACCTTCCGCCCGCGCTCCACTGTGCGTGACAGGGGTTTCGAAAGGATCGTCACTGGTTTTCATGTTCGTCCTGATACGGATCCGGCCGTTCAAGCAGCGCAGTCGCAAAGGCCCTTCGCTATGCCTAATGAGTGCGATCATTGAATGCTGCGATATAGAGCATTGGCCCACGCTATGAACCTGGCCGCCAAGGCCGCGCGCCTTGACCTAGAACCGGTTCGTGCCTGTACGACCCTGCGGCAGCAACGGCACGCGCCCCGCCTCGGTCAGCAGAAACGCCGCCCGCCCTTCGACGACCACGGCGGACAAGGGCCCGCCATAGGCCGCACCCGAATCGATGTTCAGCCGGTTGTCGTAATGCGTCGCCCGATCAATCGCCGTGTGACCATGCACGATCAGCGCACGGTGGTCGCGGCTGTCGTCCAGAAAATCGCGCCGGATCCAGACCAGATCGGTCTCGTCCTGCTGATCCAGCGGAACGCCGGGCCGGATGCCTGCATGCACAAAGATTGCCTCGCCCCGCTGAAAACTGGCGGGCCGGCTGACCAGAAAGTCGCGATGCTCGGCGGGCACGGCAGCAATGGCCTCGGCATGGACCGGGGCGAGGGGGCGGTCGGCGGCATTTCGGACGCCATAGCTTTCCAACGTCGTCGCCCCGCCGATCTTGAAATGCAAATACGCCAGGTCCTCGCGCAGCCCCGCATCGCGTCGGTCCTTGTCATCGAGAAAGCCTGTGAACATGCGATCGTGATTGCCTTTGAGCACGACCCAATCCTCGCCCGCCGCGACACCCAGACGCAGATGCTCGATCACCCCGCGCGAGTTTGGCCCCCGGTCTACCAGATCGCCGATATGAACCACCGGGGCCGCACCATGCCGGGCCTGATCGGCCAAAATAAGCTGATGCGCCCGTTTCAACAGGTCAAGATGGCCGTGGATGTCGCCGACGGCGTAGGTGTGCATAGGGGTCCTGCCTTTCCCACGGTTCTTTACCGGGGACCGGCGCGGCATGCCAGCGCTTGCAAGTCAGGGCAAGTAAATCGCGGTACGGATGAACAGCGCGGCCATGGCCACACAGCCTATCTTGTCGGCAGAACCCGCAGACGTGACGTCAGGGTCTTGGACCTACATGTGGGAAAAAAAGCCGGGGGCGGCCGGATAATCCCAGCCCGCCCCCGGTTGTCGGCTTGGAAAAACGGAACCTTGGCAAAGTACTCATTCCCAAACCCGTCAGATGAAAGGGGATACGGACCTGGGCAGCAATTTAGCCATATTGCCAATTCAATGGCATGCAACCCAGTTGCACTGTTGGGCTTTGACTGATGCAACCCGTTGCAAGACTGTGCATTCCGGTGCATGGTCCTGCCACAACCAAACGGTGCCAAATGGCTCTCACCCCTGACTTTGCGACGAAACTGGATCACCTGCTCAAGGCGCTGTCGATCAGCCGGGGACGGTTGGCACAAGAGGCCGGCCTGGACAAAAGCCTGGTCGGGCGCTGGGTTGCAGGCAAAGTCCGGCCCTCGGCGCTGAACCTCGAAAAGGCGACGGCGGCATTGGCGCGGCGACAGAAGGGGTTCAGCATTCTGGATTGGGACCGGTCCCTGCCGGATTTCGTCGCCCGATTCGGCGGGGCGGTGGTTGGGGCGCAGGGACCGGGCATGGTTTTTCACGCCGATGTCCTGACCCATGCAAGGGCCGAGATCTCGCAGCGGGGCGACCGCTATACCGGGTTCTACTGGATTTATCGCAAGAGCTTTGGCCGTCCCGGCAGGCAAGGGCGGCTGGCGGTCTGCATCCGGCCGCGCGACGGGCTGCTGGAGATTATCGAAGGCGCGCCCGGCTTTGAATATCGCGGCTGGGGCCTGCTGCTGGCCAATCGGCTTTACGCCATGTTCACCGACGACGCGGCTGAGGTCATGGCCTACATGATCGCCAACGCCGCCTTGCCACCCAAGGCCAAGGTACTGCATGCGATCTTTCTGGGTGTGTCGTCGGATGGGCAACTGACGCCGAAATCGGCACCTGCCGTGCTGCTGCGGGCGGGCGATCTGACCGGCGATCCGGCGGCGGATGCGGCCACCTATCTGCAGATGAAGGCCAATGGCGGGCAGATCGACCCCAAAGACGTCCCGCCCCGCGTTCGCACTTTTCTGGACCGCGACTTTGGTGCCACGGCCTTTGCCATGGGCGGACCCGACATGGTGACGGCCCCGCCCACGGAAGATGACGATTTCGCCTAGACCACCTCGAACTGCAGCGCCTTGACCTGGTTGAACATGCCGGTGGATTCCAGCGTCTGCACCACCCTGGGGTCAATTGCCTGATCGAGGTAGAGGATGGCGATGGCGTCCTTGCCGATGCCGGAACGGCCCAGCGTGAAGTTCGCGATGTTGACGTTGTTCTTGCCCATCGTCATGCCCAGAAGACCGATGATGCCCGGCACGTCCTCGTTGGTGGTGTAAAGCATATGCGCGCCAATCTCGGCGTCGATGTTGATGCCCTTGATCTGGATGAAGCGCGGCTTGCCATCCGAAAAACAGGTGCCCGCCACCGAACGTTCGCGATTGTCGGTCACCATCGTGACCTTGATGTAGGCGTCGAACACCCCTGATTTGTCCTGCCGCGTCGTTGAAATCTGGATGCCGCGTTCCTTGGCCACCACCGGGGCAGAGACCAGGTTCACATCCGGGTTCGACGCCTTCATCACGCCCGCGATGACGGCAGAGTTCAAGGCGGCAAGGTTCATCCCTGCGACCGTGCCGTCATAAAGGATGTTGATGGCCTTGATCGGCTCGTCGGTCATCTGGCCGATGAAGCTGCCGAGATGGCTGGCCAGTTTGATCCACGGGCCCATAACCGCCGCCTCTTCCGCCGTGACCGAAGGCATGTTCAGCGCGTTCTGCACGGCTCCGGTTAGCAGAAAGTCCGACATCTGTTCAGCCACTTGCAACGCCACATTCTCTTGCGCCTCCGTCGTGGAGGCTCCCAGATGCGGGGTGCAGACCACGTTCGGCAGGCCGAACAGCGGGTTGTCGGTGGCCGGTTCAATCTCGAACACATCCAGCGCGGCGGCGGCGACATGGCCAGATTTCAGCGCCTCGGCCAACGCAGGCTCGTCGATCAACCCGCCACGGGCGCAGTTGATGATGCGCACGCCGGGCTTGGTCTTGGCGATAGCCTCGCGCGACAGGATGTTGCGGGTCTTGTCGGTCAAGGGCACATGCAGGGTGATGAAATCGGCCTTGGCGAGCAGCTCATCCAGTTCGACCTTATGCACGCCCAAAGTCTTCGCGCGTTCATCCGACAGGAAGGGGTCATAGGCGATGACCTTCATCTTCAGGCCCACAGCGCGGTCGCAAACGATGCCGCCGATGTTGCCTGCGCCGATCACGCCGAGGGTCTTGTTGAACAACTCCACCCCCATGAAGCGCGACTTTTCC
>JANXPK010000568.1 GCA_025357355.1 Rhodobacterales bacterium | reverse complement strand
CCCGCACGCCGCGCCCCTCTTGCCCCAGGATATTGGCGGCGGGCACCTCGACATCGTGAAAGATCAGCTCTGCGGTGTTGGAGCCGCGCATACCAAGCTTGTCGAAGTGGGCAGACTGGGTGAAGCCCGGCATGGTCTTTTCGATGAGAAAGGCGGTGATGCCCTTGGAGCCTTGCGCCGGATCGGTCTTGGCATAGACCACCAGTGTGTCGGCGTCGGCGCCATTGGTGATCCAGAATTTGGTGCCGTTCAGCACAAAGTGGTCGCCCCGCCGTTCGGCCCGCAATGTCATCGCGACGACGTCTGAACCTGCACCGACCTCGCTCATCGCCAGAGCGCCGATATGGGTGCCAGACACCAGTTTGGGCAGATATTGGGCCTTTTGGACAGGTGTGCCATTCAGGGCGATCTGGTTGACGCAAAGGTTGGAATGGGCGCCATAGGACAGCGAGACCGAGGCAGACGCGCGGGCAATCTCTTCCACGGCGACGACATGGGCCAGATAGCCTAGGTTCGCGCCGCCAAACTCTTCCGGCACGGTGATGCCCAGCAGGCCAAGGGCGCCCATTTCGGGCCACAAGGCGGCGGGGAACAGGTCCTGGCGGTCGATCTCGGCGGCCTGAGGTTTCAGCCGGTCCTGTGCCCAGCGGTGGACCATGTCGCGCAGGGCGTTGACCTCGTCCCCCATATCGAACCGCATCGAGGCGTTGAACATCGCATCCTCCTCATTCAGCCGCGACGCGGGTCGGGTCGCTGTTGGCGAGCCCGGCCCGAATCTCGGCGCGGCGCTTTAGCATTCGGTCGCCAGCGGCAGCCTTGACCGGACCATAGCCGCGGACGTCCCAGCTGAGCGACAGCAATTCGTGCAGCGGTGCCACTTTATCGGGTGTGAAATGCTGTTCGACAAGATCAAGGTATTGTTCGAAGAGGTCAATCAGGCTGCGTCCGAGCTTGCGATCGCGGCTGTAGCCAAAGGGATCGGCCCATGTGCCGCGCAGGAATTTCAGTTTCGTCAGAAGGCGCATCACCGGCAGGATCCAGGGTCCAAATTCGCGCTTCTTCGGGCGGCCGTCTGAAGTTTTGCCGGACAGGAATGGCAGGGCGAGGTTGAGCGCGATGCGGATAGGGCCGTCGAAGGTCTGGGTCAGTGTGGTGCGGAACGCCGGATCGACATAGAGCCGCGCCACCTCGTATGCGTCCTTGTAGGCCAAGACGCAGGCATAGCTGATCGCTGCCTGCCGTAGCAGAGATGCGCCTGTTGGGCCGAGGGTGCCAGCAAGGTGCGTCAGGCGGGTGGCATAGCGGTCGGCAAGGTCAGCGTTCTGGTAGGCGGTCAGATGAGTCTTGCGGTGGGCGATGACCTCTTCGGTGGTCAATTCGTCCGGTGTCCGGGGCTTTTCGGGCAGGGCCAGAGCCAGCACCGGCGCACGATCATCGGCGAGTTTACGACTCCAGTCGAAGGCGGCGGTGTTGGCCTTAACCGAAATGGCGTTGAGCTCGATTGCCTGAAGGATCGAGGCGCGTTGCAGGGGAATCAGGCCCTGTTGCCAAGCATAACCCAGCATCATCAGATTGGCTCCGATCTCGTCGCCCAGCAGTGCTTCGGACAGGGCAGAGAAGTCGAGGAAATGGGCGTCGTTGCGGACTTGGGCGGTGATGCTGCGTTCGACTGCGGTGGCACGAAAGTCGAAATCGCGGTTGCGGATGAAGTCGGAAACCGGAGTGACGGCGGTGTTCAGGACGGCGTCGGTGCGGCCGGCGTCGCACAGGGTCATGCTGTCTTTCGAGGCGGCAACGACGGCATCGGCGCCGAAAAGGAGGTCCGCACTGCCTGCGGTGATGCGTGGGGCGGTCGGGGGATCGCTCGGGTCGGAAAGCCGCACATGGCTGAGAACTGCACCGCCCTTCTGGGCCAACCCGGCCATGTGCAACACCATGGGCGTTTTGCCTTCGATATACGCGGCCATGCTGAGAAGCGCACCGATGGTCAGAACGCCGGAGCCGCCGACACCCGCGACGACCAGGTTCCAGGTTCGGTCAAGGGCGGGAATGGCGGGTTCGGGCAGGGTGGTGACATCGGCCCCGCCGCGGCCCGTGCTCTTGCGCAGCGAGCCGCCGCGTATGGTCACGAAAGACGGGCAGAAGCCTATGAGGCAGGAGTAATCCTTGTTGCGCATCGACTGATTGATCCGGCGCTTGCGGCCCATCGTCGTCTCTTCCGGCTCGACCGCGATGCAGTTGGACTGCGCCGAGCAATCGCCGCGACCCTCGCATACCGCCGGATTGATCCGAAGCCGCAGGTCGATATCGTCGAGTGTGCCACGCTTGCGGCGGCAGCGCTTTTCGGCGGCGCAGGTCTGTTCAAACTCGATGACGGTGGTGCCCGGTACCTCGCGAAGTTCACACATTGTCGCGTCGATCTCGTCGCGGTGGCGGATAAGGGTGCCGGGGGCGAGATCGGTGGGCCGGTAAATGTCGGGCCGGTCCGACATCAGCACAATGCGGGCCACCCTTTCATGATACATCTGTTGGGTGATCTGCTGCGGGGTCAGCACGCCGTCGTGCGGCTGGCTGCCGGTCATCGCCACGGCGTCGTTGTACAGGATTATGTAGGTGACATTTGCGCCTGCCGCGACAGACTGGCGGATGGCCAAATGGCCTGAGTGAAAATAAGTGCCGTCGCCGAGGTTGACGAAGCGGTGGTCCTCGTCCGTGAAGCGGCTGATCGCGGTCCACGGCACGCCTTCGGCCCCCATATGGGTAAAGGTTTCGGTGTTGCGATCCATCCACGTGCCATGAAGTGGCAGCCAATCCCCGCCATAGCCTTGGACCCCGCAGGCACACGGGTCGAGGTGTTGTGCGGGCAGCCCGCGCAGAAGTGGGGCAGGCGGATGACAGGGGGCGTGTGGCCGTCCATCCGCGTCTCGGCCACATGCAGCGCCTCGGCCCGGGTCGCGATCTGGGCGGCGAGCCTATCGGGAAGGGGCAGGCGCAGGACCCGCGCTGCAATCGCCTCAGCCACGCTGCCGATGGTCAACGCGGCGGACAGGTGCAGGAAAGGGTGGTCGGCCTCATCAAATTTGCCAACGATGCGCGGGCGGACATCGGCGCGCCAGTTGAAGAGCTGCTGCTTGATCTGGTTTTCGATGATCTCGCGCCGTTCCTCGACAATCAGAACCTCTTCCAGCCCTTGCGAAAAATGCCGGATGCCTTCTGGTTCCAGCGGCCAGGGCATGCGCACTTTGTAAAGACGCAGGCCGATGGCGGCCTGTTCGGCGGGACCGATGCTCAGTTCGGCCAAGGCCTGCCGCACATCCTCGTAAGCCTTGCCAGAGGCGACAATGCCAAAGCGGGCGTTTTGGTTGGCAATGGTGACTTGATCAATATGGTTGGCACGGGCAAAGGCGATGGCGGCGTAGCCCTTGTGTTCCTGCAACCGTTCATCCTGCACCAAGGGTGAATCAGGCCAACGCAGGTTCAGCCTGCCGGGAGGCATGTCGACATCCTGCGGCAGAACGAAGGGCCGCGCCTCTTGCCCCAGATCGACTACCGTTGTCGTCTCGACCGTTTCGGAGATGACCTTGAAGCCGACCCAGCAGCCCGAATGCGCGTCATCGCGATGCCCAGAAGGCCAAGCTCAAGGAATTCATGCACCGATGAGGGGTAGAGCATCGGCATCAGCGCCGAGATGAAGGCATGGTCGGACTGATGCGGGATCGACGAGGATTTGCAGGTGTGGTCGTCGCCCGCAATGGCCAGCACGCCACCATGGGCCGAGGTACCCGCCGCATTGGCGTGCTTGAACACATCGCCGGACCGGTCCACACCCGGCCCCTTGCCGTACCACAGGCCCAGCACGCCGTCCTTGCGCGCGCCCGGCGACAGATGCAACTGCTGGCTGCCCCAGACGGCGGTGGCGGCGAGGTCTTCATTCAGGCCGGGTTGAAAGACGATGTCATGGCGGTCGAGGAACTTGCGCGCCTTGACCAGTTGCTGGTCGAACCCGCCGAGCGGCGAGCCGCGATAGCCCGAAATGAAAGTGCCGGTGTTCAGGCCATGCGCCCGGTCGCGCCGCATCTGTGTCATCGGCAGGCGCACCAGCGCCTGGGTTCCGGTCAGATGGACCGGGCCGGTTTCGGCGAGATACTTGTCATCAAGGCTGATGGCCATGTGGAGCACTCCCTTCTTGCAAGGATAGCGCCATTGGCGGACAACAAGGTCGCTATTCTTGACCCTTTTGACGCGGGTTTTGCGCCATTGTGCCCATTCTGCCGGCAATTTATCCGGTCTGCTGCGAAATATCAGCACATGGCGTCGGCGGGGGTCGTAAGCCTCGGCTGTGCCTCCCTGCGACAGGCATGATTTGGCGCGGTCGCGGCTGCGGCCCTATCAGAGCGACTTGACGTGCTGGGGGTAAAGTTCGTTGATAAACCAAGCTTTGGTCAACAAAAGGAAAGTCCTGATGTTTGCCGATTCTGCCGCCATGATGGTCGCACCACTTTGGGGAAACGATTGGCATGACTGAGCCGAAGCTTTCGCGCCGGGATCTGGGACGGCTGACCACAAACCTCGTGGCCAGTTCGATCCTTGGCGGGTCGATGCTTGACCCCTATTCGTTGGCGCAGGCGGAACAAGTCGTCAAGAAAGGGCCGCTGCCGCAAATGATCGCACGACTGGTTCCGTTTGCTTCGGCGCCGTTCCCGTATCATGGCATCCGGCCCGATACGGGAGCGGCTTTCCTTGATATATCTGCCGAAGGCCGGCGCGGACATACCTCGCTGCGCGGTGGAGTTTATTTCGAGGATCAGACCTATTCGGACAGCCGTGTGCTGGTGGCGCTGCCCGCGGGTTTTGATCCGCACAAGAAGGCGGCCATCGTGGTGTTCTTTCACGGCAACAATGCCACTCTGGAACGCGATGTCATCGGGCGCCAGCGGGTGCTGGATCAGTTGCAGGCCTCGACCCTCAACGCCGCCCTGATCGCGCCGCAGTTTGCCTTTGACGCGCTGGACAGCAGTTCGGGCAACTTTTGGCAGCCCAACGGCTTTGCGCGGTTCATGTCAGAGGCGGCCAAGGTCCTGGCGGGCTTGCTGGGGGCGCCCGATACGCGAACCGGGTTTGCCAGACTGCCGATCATCCTGGTGGCCTTCAGCGGCGGCTATAATCCGGCAGCCTTTGTCGTGACGGTTGGCGGGGTCGAAAAGCGCGTGATGGGTCTGGTGCTTTTGGATGCCATCTACGCCGAAACCAGCCGTTTCAAGGACTGGATCGGCGAAAGTCGGCGCAGCGCGTTCTTTCTTTCGGCCTATTCCGAGGTGGCGGAAGATGAAAACCTGGAGCTGCAGCGCAAACTGAAAGCCAGCCGGATTGCATTTTCAACCGGGGTGCCGCAGGTGCTGCTGCCTGGCGAGGTGACGTTTCTACCAACGCCCGGGGTGGACCACGTCAACTATGTGACCTCTGCCTGGGTCGACGATCCCTTGACCTGGGTGTTC
>JANXPK010000172.1 GCA_025357355.1 Rhodobacterales bacterium | reverse complement strand
GCCCAGCGACCAACTCGCGATAGGCATCGGTCTCTTTGATCTCGGCCAAGCGGCTTTCAGCACGCTCCAATGCCGCAAAATGCAGGCGGTTCAGCACGGGGTCAGCCAGCAATTGCGCGATGATCTCGTCTCGTCGCGCGGAATAGCGCAGCATGGTGTCGTCGCACACCTCGTTGCGGTCCTGCAGCGACCAATAGTCGGAATTGTACTTGTCTTTCTTGAAGTTGACATTGCCGCGCAACTTGCGGATGGCGTAGCTGTCCACCGATTTGACCGCGTAATGGTTCAGCTGCACCCAGTCATAGCCCACCGTCCGCGTGATCGAACGCCAGCCGCGGAACTTGAAGTAATCCTCCATCACGTTCCCCGACCCGTTCAGCCATTTCACCTGATCGGGGAAGTCGGTCTTGATCCAGCGCGTCTTCATCTTGGGACGGTGGATGCCCAGTTTCCAGTGGTCGGCGTCAAAGGTGAACAGGGTCTTGACGCCCCAGCCCTTGTTCCACGTCACAGGCGCCGCCATCAGGTACTGCTCGGTCACCGGCGCGCGCGACCATTCCACCACGCCGCCAGAGCCAAAGATCCGCCATGTCACCACGATGCCGCCCGCGCCTTGCAGCTTGGCTGCCGCGATCAGGTCATCCAACGTGCCATCGCCATAGCGGATCGAAACGAATTCATCGGCGTCAAACACCATGACCCAGTCGGAATGCTGCACCACCGGCTCATCCTGCGCGTAGTTCAATGCTGAAGGCTGCGGCCGCAAACCCTCGGGGATGGCGTTGCGGCGATGATGGGCAAGGCCCAGCTCTTCCAGCCGGATTAACATGTCGTCGGTGCCATCAGAACAATCGTTCGTATAAACTACCAGGTCGCTAAAACCGACTGCCAGATGATGCGCGACCCATTCGATCACGTAGGGCCCCTCGTCCTTCATCATCGACACGGCAGTCACCTGGCCATGCGGGCTTTGGTGACGCCGCAGCGTGAATGGAACGCTGCCCCACAGGTCGGCCCCCCCCTTGGGCCGCCCCTCAACCAAGGTCAGAACAGCCTTCTTCTTCGGCCCAGCCTTGGCCAGACCGGGCTTGACCGCCACACTCTTGTTTTCTGCCTGCTTGGCCATTCCCCTGCCCGACACCTCTTTGCCTTATCTTAGGTCGCCCCGCAAATCGCCGACAAGACAACAGCGCGTGGTCGGCATTACCAATCGAAAAGTGTTGCAGTCCGGTTGATTGCTGCAAATTTTTCGACAATCTCGGCCCTTAAGTGGGCTTCCCTCAGGCTTGCAGGGTGACACTGCAAGCGAGCCTTGGCATAGTTGCGCAAGTCCCGCCCGCCGAGGTCGCCCATGTCGCCACGCTTGACCGTCTTTTTCATCGTCGAGCCGCCTGACTATCAGGTGATGGCCTGCTATCTGGCGGCCTCGCTCCGCGAACAGTTCGGCGATACGGTGGCGCTGGTCGGTTATTGTCCGGAGCCCAAGCTTGATCAGGTTCACGTCCAGGTCAAATCGGCGCTGGCCAAGCTTGGCTGCGAGGTGCGGCCGTTCGCGGTTGAGGGGCGCTTTGGTCCGCCCTACCCGCATGGCAACAAGATCCTTGCCGCGATGGAGCCGCGGGATACCGAGTTTTCGTGTTTCATGGACAGCGACATCCTGTGTCTGAAACCCAACAAGGTCGATAACATCATCATACAGGGCTGCGTCTCGCTTACCCCCGCCGCCTGGATGGGTTGGGGCGAAGACGACACTTGGCAGATCATCTACGATACCGTGGGAATTCCCTTGCCGGATGATCGCATCCGTCTGATGAAACAGAAAAAGGGCGCAGGCAAGGTGCCCTATTTCTCCTCCGGTCTTTTCAGCTTTCCCGAACAATTCCGCACGCCCGATGACAAAAGCTTTCCGCAGGTCTGGTACGACGTCGCCCAACAGGTCGACGCCAATCCGGCCATCGAACAAAAACGTCCGTATCTTGACCAGATGACGCTGCCTTTGGCTATCCAGAAGGCTGGGCTGGATTGGAACCTGTTGCCCGACACCCAGCATTTCATCCTGGGCGGGCGGTCGCGCGGCAAGCCCCTGCCCGAGGATCGCGAGATCTTCACGGTGCATTACCGCCGGTGGCCGGTCTTGAAAGAGGCGGGGCTGTCGGGACTGGGCAAGAAGCTGCTGGAAAAGCATGTCGGCATCAAGAAGATGATGATCGTGATGCAGGACGCCCCTGACGCGCTGGAGAATGCCCGCGCAGAGCGGCGCGAAAAGAAGGCGGCGCGCGCCCTTAAGAAGAATGCCGCCGATGCCGAAGATGTGACCCAGTCGGTGGATTGATTTCGCAGTACAAAAGGTCTCCCTTGCGCCAACGCATTGGAGACCGCCGTGGTGGAACCTGCCAGCCTGCTTGAAGAAATTCGCTTTGGTTATGGACCACGGCTGTCGGCTGAACTGGCCAAAGGCGGGCTCGATGCGGACCGGCTCATGGCGCAACTGACTGCCGATGATCCCGAAGGCCGCGCCTGGGACCGCCCGCCTTTGGCTGACCGGTTGGCGCTGATCGCCACCTACAACGCCGAAAAGCAATCCGATGCCGGTCTGCAACCCGCCACGGCCAAGGCGTTGCAACAGGTGATGGTGGCCGACGCCGAATCTTTTGTCGCCCGCCCAGCGTTTGCTTCGGCTGGTTTTGTCGAGCAACTCGTCAACCTCTGGGCCAACCGCATCACCATTTCCAACGTCTCGGGCCAGGTGCCGCGCTATATTCAGTCGTTCCGCGACGAGGCGATCCGCGCCCATGTCGGCGGCAAATATGCCGACATGCTGAAGGCCGCGCTGTGGCATCCGGGAATGCAGTTCTACCTGACCCAGGCCGACAGCTTTGGTCCGCATTCCGAGGCCGGCATCAAGCGCAGCCGCGGCTTGAACGAAAACCTCGCACGCGAGTTTCTGGAACTGCATTCGATGCGGGTGGGCTATAGCCAGACCGACGTGACCGAACTCGCCAAGCTGCTGGCAGGCATGGCGTCGGACGAAAAGGGCCAGCGGGTCGAGCCAAAGCGGGTCGAGCCTGGCCCCAAGACCATCCTCGGCCAGACCTTCAGTGACCACAACCCCGTGGCAGAGATCAACCGCCTGGTCGATTATGTCGCCCGCCGTCCCGAAACGGCGCGGAATGTTGGCTTTACCCTTGCCCGTCATTTCATCGCCGACGATCCGCCCGCCGATCTGGTGGACGCGCTGGCCAAGGCCTATCTGGACGCCGACACCGATCTGCCCGCGACCTACCGCGTGCTGCTCAAACACCCCGCCGCGCAGTCCGATCAGCGGCAAAAGGTGCGCAACCCACAGGAATATGCCGCCGCTTCGCTGCGGCTGGTTGGTCTGACCAGTCCCGATGTGCGTGGCGTTTATGACAAGCTGGCCAAGCGGATCCCCAGCGCGATGTCGGCCATGGGCCAACCGGTGTTCCGCGCCCTGCGCCCGGATGGCTGGCCAGAGGTTGCCAACGGCTGGATGACGCCACCGATGATGGCCGGGCGGGTCGATTGGGCGGTCACACTGGCGCATCTGCGCGGCGATTGGGTCGATCCGGTCGCCATGGTGCAAGCAGCCTTTGGCCCCTACGCCTCGCCGCTTCTGGTGCAATCGGTCGGCGGTGCCGAACAGCGCTGGGAAGGTCTGGCAGTTCTGCTTGGCTCACCCGAATTCAGCCGGAGATGACCGATGTCCCGTGACTTCCTCCTGTCGCGCCGAGCCTTCCTGATCGGCTGTTCCGTCGCCGCCAGTCCGCTTCTGACCCCTGTCACATTCGCGGCTGCGGCAGGCGAAAACCGGCTCGTCGTCATCGTGTTGCGCGGCGCGATGGACGGGCTCGACGTCGTGCGCCCGATTGGCGACAAGGATTATCTGACGCTGCGCCCGACCCTCGCCTCTGACATCGCCACCTCGCCCGCCTTGGACGATTTTTTCGTCCTGCATCCCGCCGCGCTGCCCCTGATGCCGCTGTGGAACGCCGGAGAACTGGGCTTTGCCCATGCCGTCGCGACACCCTACCGCGACCGCAGCCATTTCATCGGGCAGGATGCCTTGGAAAACGGCACCGGCGGCGTTGATGGCAGCTTGACCTCCAGCCATGACGGCTGGCTCAACCGCGCTCTTGGCGTCATCCCCGGCGCTCATGTCCACACCGCCGTCGCCGTCAGCCAGCAGCGCCTGTTGATCCTGGAAGGCGACCACGACATCCAGCACTTCTACCCCGTGGTCGAGGCGGCGCTGTCCACACAGGGCAAATTGCTGCTCGCCGCGGTCAATCATGCCGACCCCGAGTTCGCCAAACCCTTTGACGAATCGCAGGATCTGGCGACCGCGACCATGGGCGAGGCGCCGCCGAAGGCCGGGGTGAACTATGCCGATCTCGGCCGCTATGTGGCCGAACAGCTGACCGGCGCCTCGCGCATTGCCAGCCTGTCGCTGGGCGGCTGGGATACCCACCATCAGCAGGCCAAGACGATGACCGATCAGCTGACCGCGCTCAGTGACATGGTGCTGGCAATGAAGACCGGGCTGGCCGCGCATTGGGGCACGACGCTGGTTCTGGCGATGACCGAG
>JANXPK010000544.1 GCA_025357355.1 Rhodobacterales bacterium | reverse complement strand
TTTGTAGGTCGTTCATCTTCCGTTAATCAGGCCCATTAACGCTGCGTTCTCAATGGCTTGCCCTCCACTGACCGCTGCCTGGTCAGTGGCCGCCATCACTGACATGCGGCGCCTTTGGCGCAGCCTTGCCTTCGCGCTTGGCTTTGACGGTCGCTTCCAGATAGGCCCGGCCCTTGCGTTCGGCCAAAAGCGCGCGCATCGCGGTCATATAGGCCTCTTGGGTGGTGGGCGACATGTCCAAAAGCACCTTGGCCACCCGTTCGTGCAGGCGGTCGTCGTCGAATTCGTCCATCGCCAGCATGGTGTCCCTGGCCAAAGCCTCGGTCAGATCCTGCAGGATTCCCATGATGTTACCGTGTAACCTCGGAAAGACGGCGTTTCACGTACGTGGATACCGTGTCGATCATCGGCTTCATGTGCGCCTCTTCGTCCTTAAAGAAGTGATCGGCCCCTTCGATCTGAGTATGGGTGATGGTGATGCCCTTCTGTTCATGCAGTTTGTTCACCAGAGCGATGGTGTCCTTGGGCGGAGCCACCTTGTCGGCCGTGCCATTGATGATCAGGCCGGAGGAGGGGCAGGGGGCGAGAAAGCTGAAGTCATACAGGTTGGCGGGCGGCGCGACCGAAATGAAGCCGGTGATTTCAGGCCGCCGCATCAACAGTTGCATCCCGATCCAAGCACCGAAGGAAAAGCCCGCGACCCAGCAATGCTTGGCGTTCTGGTTCATGGATTGCAGATAATCGAGCGCAGAAGCCGCGTCGCTCAACTCGCCGATGCCAAGGTCATATTCGCCCTGGCTACGTCCGACGCCACGGAAATTGAACCGCATGACGGTAAAGCCGAGGTTGTAAAAGGCGTAATGCAGGTTGTAGACCACCTTGTTGTTCATCGTGCCGCCGTAGTTCGGATGCGGATGCAGCACGATGGCGATCGGCGCATCCCGATCCTTTTGCGGATGGTAACGGCCTTCAAGGCGGCCTTCGGGGCCGGCGAAAATGACTTCGGGCATGTGTCCTGCCTGCATGTTGAGCGATTGTTGACGAAATCGCTCAGATAACTTAGAACCATTCCAAGGGCGGCGAATGCCTCCCTGCTTGGTCCGGCTTTCAGGTAATGGCCGGGGCGCTTCACGTCAATGGGAATGGCTGATCTGCGATGAAACTCTCGACCAAAGGGCGATATGCAATGGTGGCATTGGCTGACCTGGCCCTGGCTGAGGGTGGGGCGGGCCATAGCGAGGACTTGATGTCGCTGGCGGCGGTGGCCAAACGGCAGGACATCTCGCTGCCCTATCTGGAGCAATTGTTCGTCAAGCTGCGCCGGGCTGGTCTGGTCGAGGCGGTGCGTGGTCCCGGGGGCGGCTACCGTCTGGCCAAGAGCCCGGACGCGATTCGCATATCCGAGGTGATGCAGGCCGTGGAAGAAACGGTCGACGCGATGCACACCGGGGCAGGGGCAAGTGGCGGCGTGTCGGGGTCACGGGCGCAAAGCCTGACCAACCGCCTGTGGGAAGGGTTGTCGGCCAATGTTTACGTGTTTTTGCACCAGACCCGACTGTCCGATGTGATCCGCAACGAAATGCAGCCCTGTCCGGCGGTACCGGCGTTGCTGAGTGTGGTTGACGAGGAATGAGGGTCTATCTCGACCATAACGCCACTACGCCGCTGCGCCCCGAAGCGCGGGCGGCGATGCTGGCGGCGATGGAGGTGACGGGAAATCCGTCTTCGGTTCACGCCGAAGGGCGGGCGGCCAAGGCATTGATTGAGCGGGCACGGGCGCAGGTTGCGGCAGCGGTTGGCTGCAAGCCGGCCGAGGTGGTCTTTACCAGTGGCGCGACCGAGGCGGCCTCGGTTCTTGGGCGGATGCCTGCGGGACACGATGTCTTTGTGCAAGAGACAGCGCATGATGCCCTTTGGTCGCAATTGCGGATGGTCAACTGGCACGACCGCCCGACGGGGCCGGGGCATACCTTGGCGATGGGACTTGCCAACAGCGAGACCGGGATCATAACCGAACCGCCGGAAAAGATGGACGGCCAATGGCTGGTGGGCGAGGCGCGGGCCGACTGGCTGCTCTTGGATGTGACGCAAGCCGTAGGGCGTATCCCGTTTTCATTTGCCTGGAGTGGTGCCGATTTCGCCGTGTTTTCGGCGCACAAGTTTGGCGGGCCGAAAGGGGTTGGGGCGCTGATCGTGCGGGACGGGATCGACATCTCGGCCTTGGCGCTGGGCGGCGGTCAGGAAATGGGGCGCCGCGCGGGCACCGAGAACGTCATCGGCATCGCGGGCTTTGGGGCTGCAGCCGAGGCCGCTTTGCGGGATTTGGCCGATGGAGTCTGGGACCGCGTGGCAGAACTTAGAAATACTCTAAATCTGGCGTTGTCCTCGCCCGAATTAAATACTATTTCTGTCGGGAATAGCGCGGCCAGGCTGCCGAACACTTTGTGCCTGATCGCCCCGGGCTGGAAGAGCGAGACGCAGGTCATGGCAATGGACCTTGCCGGTTTTGCCGTTTCGGCGGGCACTGCCTGTTCATCCGGCAAGGTCAAGGTCAGCCGGGTGCTCAAAGCGATGGGCTATGACGACAAACAGGCAGGGCAGGCGATACGGATTTCGCTGGGTCCGGCCACGACTGAAGACGAAGTTTTGAGCTTTGCCGAAGTGTGGAGCCGGGAATACCGGCGCATTCTGACGCGGGCCGCGTGAAGGCAGGGCCGCAAGGCCTTGACAGGAAAGGAGGATGACTATGGCAGCATTGGATGCAGACTTGCGCGACGGCGTCGATCAGGATACCATTGACACCGTCAAGGCCATGTCAGGCGCCTATAAATACGGCTGGTCGAGCGATATTGAAACCGACTATGCGCCCAAAGGACTGTCCGAAGACATCGTTCGGCTGATCTCGGAAAAGAATGGCGAGCCAGAATGGCTGCTGGAATGGCGGCTGACTGCCTATCGCCGGTGGCTGAAGATGGAAGAGCCGAATTGGGCAATGGTCCATTATCCCACGATCGACTATCAGGACCAGTATTACTATGCCAAGCCGCGCAGCATGGCCAAGAAACCCAAAAGCCTGGACGAAGTCGATCCCAAGTTGCTGGCGACCTACAAGAAGCTGGGCATTCCACTTAAGGAACAGGCGCTGCTGGCCGGGATCGAAGCGCCGGAAGGCGAGCGGCGGGTGGCGGTGGATGCGGTGTTCGACAGCGTGTCCGTCGGCACCACGTTCAAGGCCGAACTGGCCAAGGCTGGAGTGATCTTTTGCTCTATCTCCGAAGCGGTGCGGGAGCATCCGGAGTTGGTGCAAAAATACCTCGGCTCGGTCGTGCCGCAATCGGACAATTTCTTTGCAACGCTGAATTCGGCGGTCTTTTCGGATGGCTCGTTCGTCTACATTCCGCCCGGCACCCGTTGCCCGATGGAACTGTCGACTTATTTCCGCATCAACGCCGAAAACACCGGTCAATTCGAACGCACGCTGATCATCGCCGACAAGGGCGCCTATGTCAGCTATCTCGAAGGCTGCACCGCCCCCAAGCGCGATATCCCGCAACTGCACGCCGCAGTCGTGGAACTGATCATTCTGGAAGATGCAGAGATCAAGTATTCGACCGTGCAAAACTGGTATCCAGGGGATGAGAACGGCAAGGGCGGCATCTACAACTTTGTCACCAAGCGCGCCGATTGCCGGGGCGACCGGGCCAAAGTGATGTGGACGCAGGTGGAAACCGGCAGCGCCATCACCTGGAAGTACCCGTCGTGTATCCTGCGCGGCAATGACAGTCAGGGCGAGTTCTATTCAATCGCCATCGCCAACAACGCCCAGCAAGCAGATACCGGCACCAAGATGATCCATCTGGGACGCAACACCAAAAGCCGGATCGTGTCGAAGGGTATCTCGGCCGGGCGGGCGCAGAACACCTATCGTGGACTGGTGTCGATGCACCCCAAGGCCACGAACAGCCGCAATTACACCCAGTGCGACAGCCTGCTTATCGGCGACAAATGCGGCGCGCACACCGTGCCTTACATCGAGGTCAAGAACAACTCGTCAAGGGTCGAGCATGAGGCGACGACCTCGAAAGTCGATGACGATCAACTGTTCTACTGCCGCTCGCGCGGGATGGACGCAGAGGAAGCCGTGGCCTTGGTGGTGAACGGTTTCTGCCGTGAGGTGTTGCAGGCCTTGCCGATGGAATTCGCGATGGAGGCGCAGTCGCTGGTGGCGATCAGCCTTGAAGGTTCGGTAGGCTGAATGGGAAAGGCGTTCAACGCGGCACGAGTGAAGGCCCTTGTTGCCCTGTTGCAGCCGGAACGGCGGACGCGGGTTATCGAGGTTGGGGCCAATCCGGTCAACAGTAATCCCTATGGCGGGCTGCTGCTGCTGGGGCTGTGCGAGGTCTGGGGCTTTGAACCCGAAGAGCGCGCCTTTGCCCGGCTGACCGCGAAGCCGGGTGAGACTTATTTGCCTTATGCCGTCGGCGATGGCAGCACCGGCACGTTTTACGTTTGCCGTGTGCCGTCCTTGTCTTCGCTGTTGCCGCCCGATCCGCGCACGACCGGGTTCTTTGCCCGATTGGCCGCACCGACGCTCGTCGAGGCGACATTTCCGGTGAAGACTGTGCGGATCGACGATCTGGACGAGGTGCCTGAGTTCGATCTGTTGAAGATCGATGTGCAGGGCGGTGAGTTGCAGGTGTTCGATGGCGCGCGGGAAAAGCTGCGTCAGGTGGCTGCAGTGATTACGGAGGTGGCCTTTGTTCCGCTTTATGTCGGGCAGCCCTTGCTGGATGCGCAAATGGCAGCCCTGCGCGAAGCCGGTCTGGATTTTCACAAATTCCTGTTCACCAAGGGGTTTTCCCTGCGCGGCGGGCTGAATGGCGAATTGGACAAGCGGCGCCATGACAACCAGTTACTGGACGGCGACGCGGTTTTCATTCGTTCGCTGCGGTTTGCCGAAGACATCGGGTCCGAAAAACTGAAGCATTTGGCCATTCTGGCTGATGCAGTGTTTGAAAGCTTTGACGTCGCGTTGCGGTGTCTGGATCACCTGGTCGCGCGCGGTCAGGTGGATGCCGGTCGGGCACTGACCTACGCACAAGCTTTGCCGGACCGCGCGGTCAGGGGCATGGCCAAAGAGGTCGTCCCATGACTTTGCGCGAAATGGCACCAGTTCTTCCCCAATTCGGCCATTGTTCGGCGACTACCTTCATAGGGAACCGGGGCGCGGGGGCCGGGTCGCATGCAAGCGATTTCGCAGAACCATTCGGACTTCGCTGCGCGCCTGGCGCGGATCGAGCGCAATATCGCAAGCTCGACCCAGCTTTTGTTTGTGGGCGTGGACGAAGTCTACCAAATGCCGCGCCGCGACCGCAAACCCAAGCCCTCGCGCGGCATGGTCTTGATCGGCAACATTCTATATCCGGTGTCGATGACTGCCGCCGTGGCTCTGGGTGCGGTGTCGCACGCCGTTGGTCAGGTGGCGCGCTACCACGTGCAAGGCATGCCCAACCTCAAGGCCAATCCGGACGTCGAATCGCTGGTGCAAATCGTGGTTGGCATCGTAATTTCGATGCTGCTGGGCTATTTCCTTGGCCTGAACTCGCGCGCGTTCACCACGCTGAAATCGACCGGCGTCGTATTGGGGGCGCTTTTCATTCACAATGCCGTGCATCTGTACCCCAAGTTTTTCGCCATGGTGACGTCAGAGATTTGGGTCAACCAGATCGTAAGCCATACCAAGCTTTATTCGATTCTGTGGCGCGGGATCTGTTTCATGCTGTGAGCGGCGGAGGCTGGCATGGCTGATGCCGAGCACGCCCCGACCCTGACGATGCCGCCTGAAGAAAGTGCTGCACTGATCGCGGCTTATCAGGGGGCTGCCACCATACTGGAATATGGCACAGGCGGATCGACCGTGGTTGCAGCGGGTTTGCCCGGGCGGCGGGTGTTCTCGGTGGAAAGTTCGGCCCCCTGGCTGGCCAAGATGCAAGCTTGGTTCGACTTCAATCCGCCGAGTGCCACGCTAAGCTTGCATCACGCTGACATCGGTAAGACCCGCGACTGGGGCTTTCCGGTAGACAACAAATATGTGACGCGGTGGTCGGGCTATCCCATTTCGGTCTGGGACCGCGAGGATTTTGTCCACCCCGATGTCGTGCTGATTGACGGCAGGTTCCGGCTCGCCTGTGCGCTGACCGTGCTGTTCCGCATCTCGCGCGCCGTCACCGTGCTGATTGACGATTACCTTGGCCGCCCGCGCTATGCCCAGATCGAGCGCCTGGTCGGACCGCCCGACATGATCGGCCGCATGGCCCGGTTCCAGTTCACCCCCCAGCCGATGCCCGTTGCCCAGATGCAGTGGATCATGGCAGCCTATGCCATCCCGCATTAAGACAGATTGAAGGAAAAGACGATGTTGACGATCAAGAACCTGCATGTCCGGCTTGAAGCCGAAGACAAGCAAATCCTGCGCGGGGTCGACCTTACGGTCGGGGCTGGCGAGGTTCATGCCATCATGGGGCCGAACGGATCGGGCAAATCGACGCTGAGCTACGTGCTGGCCGGGCGCGAGGGCTACATCGTGACCGAAGGCAGTGCGACTTTGGGCGAGCAGGACCTTCTGGTGATGGAGCCAGAGGCCCGGGCGGCAGCGGGGCTGTTTCTGGCCTTTCAGTATCCGGTGGAAATTCCCGGTGTGGGCAATATGACTTTCCTGCGCACCGCCCTCAACGCTCAACGCAAGGCCCGTGGCGAGCCGGAGGTTTCCGCAGGCGATTTTCTTAAACTGGTGCGCGCAAAGGCCAAGACGCTGCAGATCGACGCTGAAATGCTCAAGCGTCCGGTCAACGTGGGCTTTTCGGGCGGCGAGAAAAAGCGCAATGAAATCTTGCAGATGGCGGTGCTGGAGCCGCGGATGTGCATCCTGGATGAGACCGATTCAGGGCTGGACGTCGACGCGATGAAATTGGTCGCCGAAGGGGTCAACGCCTTGCGCGACGCGGGCCGGGCGTTTCTGGTTATCACCCACTACCAGCGGCTTTTGGATCACATCAAACCGGATGTCGTGCATATCATGGCGGCAGGACGCATCATCAAGTCGGGTGGCCCTGACCTCGCGCTCGAGGTCGAGAACAACGGCTACGCCGACCTTGTCTCGGAGGCGCAGTGATGGGGTTGGTGCAGGTCAGACAGGATCAACTGGCCGCGCGTCTTGCTGGGATGACGCTGCCAAAGGGACTGGAGGCGGCGCGAGCGCAGGCGTTGGCGCGGCTGCACGCCATGGGTCTGCCCGGCAAGCGCGACGAGTATTGGCGTTACACCGACCCGGCCAGCTTGAACGACAACGCGGCGACCAGCGCGGTGGCTTTTGATGCCAGCGATGAGACGCCGATTTTCGGCGCGATCGACCAGTTGAAGCTGGTGTTCGTCGATGGGGAATTCGACGCCGACGCCTCGGATGACCTAAAGCTGGCAGGGGTCGAGATTTCGCGACTGGTCGAGACTGCCACGCCTGCGACCTGGATCGCAGAACTTTTCGGGACGCTGGAGGCCCGGGGTCAAAAACCCGTGGCCCGGCCCTTGGCCGCAATGAACACCGCCTTTGCCTGCGACGGTGTCCTGATCCGTGTCACCGGCAAGGCGACTAAGCCCGTTTCTCTGATTTATGTTCATAAATCAGAGAACTCCGATGCGATGCTGCACCATTGTATCAAGCTAGAAACCGGCACGAGCCTGACTGTCCTGGAAAGCGGACCTGCCGCCGCCCGCCTCAACAAGGTGATGGAGGTCGAGGTTGGCGTGGGCGCACGTTTTCACCACATCCGCGCACAAGGCCGCGATCATGGCCGCCGTGCCGTCACTCATATCTTTGCCCGTCTTGCCAGCAAGGCGCTGTTCAAAAGCTTTACCTTGACTGCCAATGGTATGCTGACGCGCAACGAGGCTGTGATCGAGTTGGCGGGTGACGATGCCGTCGCCCATGTCGCTGGTGCGGCGATGGGGGATGGCGCGTTTCATCACGACGACACCGTCTTTATCACCCACGACGCCCTGCGCTGCGAAAGCCGTCAAGTGTTCAAAAAGGTACTCAAGAATGCGGCTGTCGGGGTGTTTCAGGGCAAGATTCTGGTCAAGCCCGGTGCACAGAAAACTGACGGCTATCAGATCAGCCAGGCGCTGCTGCTGGACGGCGATAGCCAGTTTCTTGCCAAGCCAGAGCTGGAGATCTATGCCGACGACGTGAAATGCAGCCATGGCTCGACATCCGGTGCTATCGACGACACCGCGCTGTTCTATCTGCGATCACGAGGGGTGCCCAAGGCGGCGGCACAATCGTTGTTGGTATTGGCCTTCCTCACCCAAGCAATTGAAGAGATTGACGATGAGGCCATCGCCGAGGACATCCGCAGCCGTTTGGAAGGCTGGCTGGCGAGGCACGACCGCTGATGGCAGTCACCACCGATATCGTCGAAACCTGGCGCGGTCCGCGCAGCGTCGTACGGCGCTTGTTGGCGCGGGGCACGTCAGAGCCTTTCGCATTTTCCTTGCTGCTGACTTTCCTGTTGCTGGCCCTTGTCGCCCTGACACCAAATCTGGAACGTCAGGCCTATTTCGACGCTGGCGCATCCGTGCTGCCAAGGCTTTACGCCTCGGGCCTTGGATTACTGACCACAATTCCGTTCTGGTATCTCCTGGCCGCGATTGCGCATATTGGGGCAGGCTGGTTCGGCGGCAGGGGCAGCTATTTCGGGGCGCGGCTTGCCTTATTCTGGACTTTGGTCGCCATTTCGCCCGCGATGCTGGTGCAGGGGATGGTGTTGGGGGTATTGGGCAATGGCCTGCTCGCAGCGGCACTGGGCTGGGCCGTGGCGCTGGGGTTTCTGGCGTTGTGGATTGTGATGTTGCGTGAAGTGGAAAAAGGATGACGCCCGGTGATCTAATCCAGACGGCAAGGCTGTCGCTGCAAGCCCCGCGGCGGGGCATCCGCGTGGTTCTGGGTTGGCAATTGTCGCCGGCCGAGGGCTGGCTGGCACTTGCCCTGATGGCGGTGGTGACAGCGCTGATCCTGTCGCTGATCATGGGACCGCTGCCGCCAGAGGTTGACCCACTGACCGCGTCGATCTTCACCAGCCCGTTCAATTTGGCGGCCGTGCAATTCCTGGGCCTCGTCTGTCTGACTGCGACCTTGTATCTTTTGGGCCGAGTGACGCGCGGCAAGGGCACTTTTGCCCAGGCATTGGTTGTGATGGGCTGGCTCGAAGCCATCCTGATCGTGGTGTCGGTCGGACAGACTTTCGTTATCACCCTTCTGCCTCCCCTTGCGATTCTGGTGGTTGTGGGGGGACTGTTGCTGTCGCTTTGGCTTTTGACCAATTTTGTCGCGGAGATGCACGGCTATGCCTCGCTTGGGCTGACATTCCTGGGCATCGTCGCGTCTAGCGTGGTCGCCGTTCTGGCCATGGTGGTGGTCATGGTGATCTTGGCCGGGTTTGGGGTCGTTCATGTATGACGTTGAAGCCATTCGCGCCGACTTCCCGATTCTGTCGCGTCGCGTCAACGACGTGCCGCTGGTTTATCTGGATAACGGTGCCTCGGCGCAGAAGCCGCAGGTAGTAATCGACGCCGTGTCGCAGGCCTATACCCACGAATACGCCAATGTCCACCGGGGCCTGCATTACCTCTCAAACCTCGCAACCGACCACTATGAGGCGGCGCGCGCCAAGATTGTGCGGTTCCTCAACTCACCATCCCCCGATCACATCGTTTTCACCTCTGGCACGACGGAGGGGATCAATCTGGTCTCTTATGCATGGGCCGCGCCACGCCTGCAGCCCGGCGACGAGATCATCATCAGCGTGATGGAGCATCACGCCAACATTGTGCCGTGGCATTTCCTGCGCGAGCGGCAGGGCGTGGTGTTGAAATGGGTCGAGGTTGACGCCAAAGGCGATCTGGACCCGCTGGCGGTTCTGGCCGCCATCACGCCGCGCACAAGGCTGATTGCGGTGACCCATATGTCGAATGTGCTGGGCACCGTGGTCGATGTTCAGGCGATTTGCCGGGGCGCGCATGAGCGGGGGGTTCCCGTGCTGGTGGACGGCTCGCAGGCGGCGGTGCATATGCCGGTCGATGTGCAAGAGATCGGCTGCGACTTTTACGCGATTACCGGCCACAAGCTTTATGGTCCCAGCGGTTCGGGCGCG
>JANXPK010000518.1 GCA_025357355.1 Rhodobacterales bacterium | reverse complement strand
ATGATCGTCCCAGATCTTGTCGTAAAGGGTACGAGCGGTCATGGCTCTCTCCGGTGCAGTGATGGCGGGATGGGGGTGGGGCAGGTGCGGGATGTCACGCACCGGTCGCCGGGCTTAGCCGCGTGCGAGGACAGACCGCGTATCGTGGGTAAAGCGCCAAGGCAGGCGCGCGTGATCGGCCATGTCGAAGAAACGGATCATGCGGACCATATACACGCAAATGCCGTGCCGGACAAGCGTGGCTTGCACTTTGGCGCGGATGATCGACAATATGGCAATCTGCGCCCGAAGGGAATCGCATCATGCAACTTGTCGATCTGTCGGTGATACTGGTGGATATGCCCTATCCGGTGATCCGCAAGCTGACTGTGCCGCTCAACCTGCGCTTGACCGACCTGCATCTTGTGCTGCAGGCGGCGATGGGCTGGGACAATTCGCACCTTTATGATTTCAGCTGCGGTCGTTCGCTGCGCTGGTGGGATTCCGACATGGGCTACGATGGCGACAGTCGCCCGGTGTCGACGGCAACCCTGGCCGAGGTTTTGCTGGCCATGGGGCGGCACAAAAGTTTCACCTACACTTATGACATGGGCGACAGTTGGGAACATGACTTGCGGCCCGGCAAACCGCGCGAGGCGGCGGCGGGCGAGGCGGTCATAGCCTTGCACGAGGCGGTGGGCCGCTGCCCGCCCGACGATTCGGGTGGCGCGCCGGGGTTCGACTACATGCTGGAATGTCTCGCCGATCCATCCAGCGACGAGCGCGACGATTTCGTCGAATGGCTGGGCAGCGAAACCTGGGACCCTGCGGCAGATCAGGCCGATCTCGCCCGCCGGATGACCGTCGTGACCCGGAAACTTGCCAAGCGCTATGCGCGTTGAGGGTTTGTGGTTGTGGTTTGGCGCGGCAGCCTGTATCCGCGCGCCTTCGGCCCAGGCCACCGGCATTGATTGAGGTTTCGCGCCTCGAATGTTAGGTTGCCATCAGGCCCCGCGCCGGGGTCTTGCGGCGCATTTCAAGGAGGACGATGTCCTGTCTCATTCTGACCCAGCGACCGGTTTGCCGGTCGGGCCGCGGGCCGAGCGCTTGAGCGCCGCTGCTTCTTCCCCAGATTATTCCCCCGAACAGGTTCTGGCTGCCGTTCTGGCCTCGGTCGACGACGACAAGGCCGAGGATGTGGTGCAGATCGACCTGCGCGGGCGGTCCGATGTGGCCGATTACATGGTGATCTGCTCTGGCCGGTCGTCGCGTCAGGTCGCCTCGATCGCCGAGAAACTTGCGGACCGCTTGCGCCAGCAGTTCGGCGTGGCGGCCAAGATGGAAGGCCGCGATACCGCCGACTGGGTGCTGATCGACGGCGGCGACGTGATCGTCCACGTCTTCCGCCCCGAAGTGCGCGACTTCTATCAGCTTGAGAAGATGTGGCTGCCGTCAAGCGCCCATCGCACGCCCTCGGCGGTATGAGACTGCACGTCTGCGCCGTGGGTCGCCTGCGGGCGGGGCCGGAGCGGGTACTGGCCGACGACTATTACGAACGTTTCAACCGGACCGGGCGGCCTTTGGGGCTTGGCCCGGTTGTCGAGCATGAGGTCGAGGACAAGAAGGGCGGCGGCATGGCGGCTGAGGCGGAGTTGTTGGGCCGCGCCGTGCCTGCGGGGGCGGTTTTGGTGACGCTGGATGAGCGGGGCAAGGTGATGACCTCACCCGAGTTTGCCGCGATGCTGGGCGGGTGGCGCGATCAGGCGCGGGAGGTCGCGTTTGTGATCGGCGGGGCGGACGGGATTGATCCTTCGCTGCGTGGTCGGGCAGAGGCGTCGGTCAGTTTCGGGGCGATGGTCTGGCCGCATATGCTGGTGCGGGTGATGCTGGCCGAACAGCTTTACCGGGCGGCGACGATTTTGGCGGGCGGGCCGTATCACCGGGTTTGAGGGAGTGTCCATATGTGGACGGTTCTGCAAGCCATTGTAATCGCTTTCGTTTGAGAATTCTGTTTACCACATTTTAAGTCCGTACTTGGGTTGAGTCAGTGCCTCCGGCGGGAGTATTTGGAAAGGCCAAATGGTGGAGGACTACGACAGCAGCTTTCGGACCTGGCAGGCGGTGGCGGACCTGATCCATCATGTGGAGCCATTGGCTGGGGCGCATTTTGCGGCGATGGCGAAGGCTTCGGGATTGACGCCGCGGGAGACGGGCTTGGCGCTTAAGCGACTGCGCGACGATCATCTTGTGTTCATGCGGGACCAGACCCTTGCGCTCATGGGCGGGCTGGAGGGGTTGGCGATTGCGCAGGCGGAGGGGTTCGATGTGGCGGTGGTGATATTGCTGGCCGATGTGCTGCAGAACCGGCGGGGAGCGGCGGTGCTGGCCGGGGTCTGGGAAGAGGCGAGGCGGCGGTTGCAGGGTTGGCCTGCGACGTTGCGGGCGGCGGTGGCCAACGGGCTGGTGCGGGCGGGGGAGTTGGGGTTGGTGACGCTCGATGTCCTGCCGACGGCGGCGGACTGTCTGACGCGAGGAGCGGCGGAGATTGCGTCGCATCTGCTGGAAATCGCGCGGTCGATGCGACCGGATGAGTTGTGGGCGGTGGCGCAAGCGGACTACGGGATTGGCACGGAACAGCATCTTGCTGCCTTGCAAGGCGTGATTGGCAAGCGGGACGGGATTTTCGCGCCCGAGGACGGCTGGCACCCTTCGGAGGTTGTGGAATTGAGGGCGCACATTCCGGGTCAGCCGGGGCATGAAGGCTGCACGGCGCTTTTGCTGCTCAACGTCTTGCGGGACGGCGACCGACAGGGCTG
>JANXPK010000472.1 GCA_025357355.1 Rhodobacterales bacterium | reverse complement strand
CGCGCCCGCCCTGACCCAAGCCGATGTCGGCTTTGCCATTGGAGCTGGCACCGATGTGGCGATGGAAAGTGCTGACGTCGTGCTGATGAAAAGCGACCCCTATGATGTGGTGGGGGCCATCGTGCTGTCGCGCGCCACCCTGCGCAAGATGCACCAGAACCTGTTTTGGGCCGTGGCCTATAACGTCGTGGCCTTCCCGGCAGCTGCGGGTGTGTTTTTCCCCTATGTCGTCAGCCCCGAGGTTGCGGCGCTGGCGATGTCGGGCAGTTCCGCATTGGTCGCCGTCAACGCGCTGCTATTGAAACGCACCCGGCTCGAAGGGATCGCCAAAGCCACCATCCGCACGCAGTCGGCGACGGCTTTGGCGTAGTGGCAGATTTCCAGGCGATCAGCCGCATAGGTCGCCCGTCGGAACCGCGAAATGACACAAACAAGAAAGACTTCCATCATGCACATCGACACCCAGCCAAACCCGTTCTCCAACCGAACCGGCGCAGGCCTCTTTCTGACGCTTGCAACCGTTGCGCTGACCTTGGGCAACCCAGCTGCAGCACAGACACTTGCGCCTGGTTTGACCAGCGGCGCGGTGTTTACCGCCGACGAATACGGCTCCACCATCAGCCAGATCGATCTGAGCAGCGGCACTGTCACCACCGTTCCGGCGACAATTGAGCCGCATAACATTCAGATTTCGCCGGATGGATCACTGCTGCTTGCCGTCGGCCTGCCGCCGGATCTTGCCGAAGAATCCACCGACCAGTCTTCTGGCGGTGGCATGGCGGGCATGGACGTGCTGGGCGAGGTTGTGCTGTTCGATCCACATCATATGACGTCAGGTCCGGTCGCGCGGATTGCGGTGGGGATGCATCCCGCCCATGTGATCACTGACCTTGCCGGAAAGCGCGCATTCGTGACCAACGCCGAAGACGATACGCTTAGCGTCATCGACCTTACCTCGCGCATGGTGACTGCCACGGTGGCCACCGGTGACTATCCGCACGGTGAACGCCTAAGCCCGGACGGGCACGAGATCATGGTTGCAAACGTGCAAAGCGGCACGGTTTCGGTGATTGACACCGAAATGCTGCAAGAAGTCGCCAGTATTCCGGTTGGCATAACGCCAGTGCAAGTGGGGTTCACCCCAGACGGCAGCCTTGTCTATGTGTCGCTGCGCGATGCAAACCAGGTGGCGGTGGTTGACGTGAAAGCCAGAAAACTGGTTGCGACTGTCGATGTCGGCCGCAATCCAATTCAGGTTTTCGCCACGCCGGACGGCCGCTTTGTCTATGTGGCCAATCAGGGCACCGAGGCCGACCCTGACAATACCGTTTCGGTTATCGAGGTAGCGACAAACAAAGTGATGGCAACGATTCCGACCGGACGCGGTGCGCATGGCGTGGTTGTCAGCCGCGACGGCACGACCGTCTTTGTGTCCAACATCCTTGACGCAACCGTTTCCGCAATCGACGTGGCAACACAGACCGTCATCGCGACGATCCCGGTCGGCAAGGGGCCGAACGGCATCACCTACCTGCCCTGAAACTTCT
>JANXPK010000444.1 GCA_025357355.1 Rhodobacterales bacterium | reverse complement strand
GATATCAACGACGAGATGTTCGGCGAAAAGATCGCGCATGGCACCCCGTTCCGCCGTGCCGTGGAAGAAGGCTTGCTGGCGTGCGACAAGGTGTTCCAGATCGGGCTGCGCGGGACCGGCTATTCGCCGGACGATTTTGACTGGTCGCGCCGACAGAGTTTTACTGTCGTTCCGGCTGAGGACTGCTGGTACAAGTCGCTGGCCCCGCTGATGGTTGAGGTGCGGCGCGTGATCGGCGAGCACAAGGTCTATCTGACCTATGATATCGACAGTCTTGACCCGGCTTTTGCCCCTGGCACCGGCACTGTGGAAGTTGGCGGGCTGTCAACCTGGCAGGCGCTGGAAATCATCCGGGGATGCCGCGGGTTGAACCTGGTGGGCGGCGATCTGGTTGAGGTGTCGCCACCGTTCGATCCGTCGGGGAACACCGCGCTGATCGGGGCGAACTTTCTGTACGAGATGCTGTGCGTGCTTCCGGGTGTGCGTTACGGCGCGTGATGGGCTGGAATGTTCGACGGCCCTATGACGCCAAGCCCTTGAGAACGTCACGTTAATTGGCCCAGTTAACGAAAGATGAACGACCTACAAATCCCCTACATTCCGCCTACAATGCCACTACATGTGAAACGAAGTTTTCGGTCGCCGCTATGCGTTAACCATAATCCTGCGAATCGAGGGCGCGGACCCGACAGGGACCGACCGGAATGAGCGACAGTCGGCTTGGAGCCGAGTTTTGTCCGCACGAGGGCATCTTGCACTAGCGGTTGCAGTCGATCCAGCGTGACAGGAGCTGACGGTCGCGAAAGCATTCGTCGGGGACGGCACGGCGCTTGAAGCGGGCAATCTTTTCGGCAAAGGCGACCTGTTTCGAGCTGGGCCTGCTGTCAGTTTGCGTGGCGGCCGGAAGTTTCGATTGCGCGTCGATCCAGACGCTGAGAGAGCGGCGGTCTTGCTGGGTCTGCCAGGGCAGGATCACTTGATTGCGCAGGGCAAGGGCGCGGGCATAGGCCAACTGCCGTTCGGTGGCTGGAATGGCAAAAGTGGTGTCTTCCATCTTGGGAACTCCGCTTCTTCCGGGACCCAGATATAGAACATAACAAGAACACATTCAAGTCACGGCGAATCAACATGGTGAGATTGCGCCGTGATGTGACGGCCGTTGTGTCGAATCCAGCAGTTCGGGCGAGCCGGGTCAGTTGCGCCTGTTCCAGATGCCACCACCCTCGAGTTTGGCCAAAAGGGCGGCGTGGGCAGAAGATTCGGCTTCGGTGAGGCGGGAAGTCAGGGGCGTGGGCCGGGGTTTGAGGCGCGATTCGGGCTCTGGTGACGCAGAAATTGCCCGGCTGACCGTGTTCAGAGTCAAGTCGGGTTGGCGACCGCCAATCAGTTCGAGATAGACCTCGGCCAGGATTTCGCTGTCGAGCAGAGCCCCGTGCTTTTCACGCATTGAATTGTCGATCCCGAAGCGACGGCATAGCGCGTCGAGAGAGGCTGGCGAGCCGGGGAACTTCTTGCGGGCGAGCGCAACTGTGTCGACGGCGCGGATCATGGACAAGGGTGCAAGGCCGGCTGTCGTCAGTTCGGCATTGAGGAATTTCATATCGAAGGCGGCGTTGTGGATCACCAGCGGGGCGTCGCCGATGAAGGCGAGAAAGTCGCGGGCGACCGTTGCGAAGCGGGGCTTGTCGCGCAGAAAATCGTCGGAGAGGCCGTGAACTTCGAAAGCCTCTTTCGGCATCGGGCGATCGGGGTTGATATATTTATGCCAGGTCTTTCCGCTGGGCATGTGATTGATCAGTTCGAGAGCGCCAATCTCTGCAATGCGGTGTCCTTCAGCCGGCTCAAGCCCCGTGGTCTCGGTATCCAGAACGATTTCACGCATGTTGGTCTCGATTTTCAGACGCCGTCAGGCTGCGAAGATGGAGGATCAGAGCCCTGACATATGCCTGTGTGCTTGCCAGATCGAGGGTTTCGACGATGTGGTTCGCGCGTCTGCGCTTTTCGGCATCGGGCATTTGGCGGGCGAGGATCGTGGCGAAATACGCATCGGTCATGCCGGGACGGGCAAGGACGCGCGCGCGTTGCAACGCCGGGGGGGCGGTGGCAAGCAGGGTCGCATCGACCTCAGTTTCGAGGCCTTTTTCGAAGAGAAGCGGGATGTCGAGGACGATCAGGTCGCCGGTCTGGGTCGCAATGAATTCGTTTCGGTCCGCAGCGATGAGAGGGTGAACCACCGATTCGATCTGATCCAGTTTGGCAGGGTCCTTGGCGACCAGTTCCCGCATTATTTCACGTGAAACACTGCCGTTCCGCACCGCTTCTGGAAGCAAGGCCGCGATTGAAAGGACCGCCGCGCCGCCCGGTGCGTAGAGCCGGTGGACTGCGGCATCGGCGTCCCAGACGGGCACGCCCTCTGCCGCGAAAAAGGACGAGGTCGTGGACTTGCCCATGCCGATCGACCCGGTTAGCCCCAGCCTGATCCGAAGATTCATAGGCCGAGCACTGCGGCGCGCGTGGCGTCATCCACGTCGGGCCGGTGGTTGAACCACCGCTCAAACCCCGGAGCCGCCTGATGTAACAACATGCCGAGGCCATCGACAACTTGAGCACCCCTTTCTTGAGCCTCAATCAGGAATTGGGTCATCAGCGGCGTGTAGACGAGATCGGT
>JANXPK010000380.1 GCA_025357355.1 Rhodobacterales bacterium | reverse complement strand
CCGCCAATATGGTGGTCATACAGCCACGAAAACGGTCGCCAGATGCCCGTCTCCTGCCTGCCAAGGCGATCAGGCCGCCATCTCGGCGCAGCAAAAGCCGTTGATCAGACGTTCCTTAAGCATTAGTTTTACTTCAGTGTTCGCGTTAATGGGCAATCTTGGCAAGATGAGGTTAGCATGACTGCTCTTCTGCCGATTTCGACCCAGAACTGATCCGAATATTCCGAAGAGAATTGGACAGCCTTTGACCATCTCTCGGATGACACCGGGATCAAGTCATGGATAAGTCCGCAATCCCTGCCGCCACAGCTCCGGCAAGGTAGGCGTGTCCGAAAAACGTAAAGAGCACGAACGGAGGAACCAGAAGGTGCACTTTGTAAAGCGGGAATAGACGGAATGCCGGAGTGCGCATGGACCAGCGCCGCGGACTTGCGCGCTTGCAAGACCCGCGACCTCACATCCCCATCACCGCCGCCACCGCCCGCTTCCACCCATCGTACCGGCGTTGCCGTTCGCCAACCGCAATCCGGGGAGCGAACCGCCGCTCTAACGCCCAGCCTTTCGCGAATGCCCCGGGCGAGGTCACGATCCCCGCCTGAAATCCCGCTAGGAACGCCGCGCCCAAGGCTGTCGTCTCGGTGACGATAGGGCGGTCCACCGGCGCGCCCAGAATGTCCGACAGGAACTGCATGGTCCAATCCGACGTCGCCATCCCGCCGTCCACCCGTAGGACGGGAGTCACCCCGCCGCCGCGCAGTGTGATGGCGACCATCCCATCATCGACCCCACCGTCTACGCGAACGTCCCCAAGCATGGCGGGGGCCAGTGCGCCAACTTGGGCCAGCCCCGAGGCGCCCCAGTCCGCGCGCATTGCTTCCACCAAGTCGCGTGTTTGAAACCCTACGCTCTCTAGCGCCGCCCTAGCGAAATCGGCGGGGCCCGATGCCCGCGTCAGGCCAAAGATCGCGCCCCGTGCCTCGGGCCGCCAGTAGGGCGCGCCAAGCCCGGTGAAGGCGGGCACCAGGATCAACTCGCCCGCTGCCCCGGCTGCCAGCGACCCGGATTCGGGGGCGGCAGCGATCATCTTCACGCCGTCGCGAAGCCACTGCACCACCGCCCCGGCAATGAAGATGGATCCTTCCAGCGCGTAGGTCGTCTGTCCCCCCAGGCGGTAGGCAATGGTCGTCAGCATTCGGTTGCGCGAGGCGACTTGCGCCGTCCCGGTGTTCATCAGCGCGAAACAGCCGGTGCCGTAGGTGGCTTTCAGCATGCCGGGGGCAAAGCAGGCCTGGACCATCGCGGCGGCATGCTGGTCACCGGCCATGCCGCGAACGGGGATGGATGCGCCGAACAGGTCGGGGTCTGTCACGCCGAACTCTGCCGCGCAATCGTGCACTTCGGGCAGAAGCGCCGAGGGGATGTCCAGCAGGGCCAGAATTTCGGCATCCCACGCGCCGGTGCCGATGTTGAACAACAGCGTCCGTGCCGCATTAGTGGCATCTGTGGCATGGACACGCCCGCCGGTCATGCGCCACAACAGGAAACTGTCCACTGTGCCAAAGGCCAACTCGCCGCGTTCAGCGCGGGCGCGGGCCCCCGGCAGCGTGTCCAGCAGCCACTTCAGCTTCGTGCCGGAGAAATAGGGGTCTAGCAGCAACCCGGTCCGGGCCGTGATCATCGACTCGTGCGGGCGTAGGGCATCGCATATCCCGGCGGAGCGGCGGTCCTGCCAGACAATCGCCCGGTGCAGCGGCTGGCCGGTGGCCCGGTCCCACAACAGGGTGGTTTCGCGCTGGTTGGTGATGCCGATCCCGGCGATGTCCCGCGCCACGAGGTTGGCCTTGGTCAAAACGGCCCGCATCGTCGGCAGCGCGGTCTTCCACAGGTCCTCGGGGTCATGTTCGACCCATCCCGGCTGGGGAAAATACTGCGGGAACTCTTGCTGGGCCGAGGCGACGGGGCGCAGCGCCGCGTCGAACACAATGGCACGGGTCGACGTCGTGCCCTGATCTAAGGCGAGGATATGGGTCATTGCGGCCTCCCTCGGCGGCAGAATAGACGGCTTGGCGGGCTTTGGAAGTCGTCAGCCCACGGCGCTTTGCATCCGGGCCGCCTGCATCCAAGTATCCAGCGCATCGACCTGGGCCGGCGTCATACGCAGGCCCAGCTTGCTGCGTCGCCACACGACGTCCGCTGCGCTGCGCGCCCATTCCTTGTCCATCAACCAGCGCACTTCCGCCTCGGTCAGACCCGCGCCGAAATCGCGGCCCAGAGACTCGGGCGCGGTGGCCTGGCCCAGGATCAGCGAGGCATCGGTTCCATAGGCGCGGACCAGTCGGGTTGCCAAGGCCGGGGTCAGGAACGGGTGGGCGGCTTGCAGGGCGGCGACCAATGCCGGTTTTTCGGCCAGACGGAAGTTGCCGCCGGGCAGCGGTACGCCGGCGGTCCAGTTGCCCTTCGTGACGCCCAAGGGGGCGGTCAACTTGTGCAAGGCAGCCTCGGCCAGGCGGCGATAGGTGGTGATCTTGCCACCGAAGACGTTCAGCAGCGGCGCGCCGTCGGTGTCGAGGGTCAAGACATATTCGCGGGTCGCGGCGGTGGCAGAGCTTGCCCCGTCGTCGTAAAGGGG
>JANXPK010000361.1 GCA_025357355.1 Rhodobacterales bacterium | reverse complement strand
GACAACAACGGCGAGGCCGAGGGTCAGGTCAGCAACACCATCACCTCCAACGGGACGCCGCAGGTTTTCGAGTCGGGCAAGTATTACGCTGTGATCTCTGGCAACAATGCGGACGAAGTTGCGGGCGTGATCGTGGTGACCTCGACCATCGCCTCGATCCAGACCCGCGAGACGGGCGGCTTCATCCTGTATCGTCCGTGAGGCGTGTCCTTGCGGCGACGGTGGTCGCAGCCCTGTGGGCGAGTGCGGCAACCGCAGGGCCTGCGACACTGACGGCCGATCAGATGCGGGCCTTTGGTCTGGACGCGCTGGCGCATGGCTATGCCGATCAGGCGCTTGGCATTGCCGAGGCGCTGCTGGCGCGCGATCCGAATGACAGCGCCGCGCTGGCACTCAAGTCGCAGGCATGGCGGGTAAAGGGCGATCTGAAAGGCAGTGAAGCGGCGGCACGGGCGGCTTGGGCTGCGGCCAAGGACGCGGGCGCCCGCTTTGCGGCGGCGACGGCTCTGGCACAGGCGCTGTCATTGCAGGATCACCGGACGCTTGCGCAATACTGGTTGCGGCAGGCCGTGCAGAACGCCCCCAACGACGCAGCGCGGTCGCAAGCGGTGCAGGATTTCAACTATGTCCGCAGCCAGAACCCCCTGAGCCTGCAAGTCGACGCTTCGGTCCGGCCTTCCAGCAACGTCAACGGCGGCTCGAAGATCGAATTCGTGCAGATCGGCCCTTTCATCTTGCCGCTGCCGTCCACCTTGCAGGTGCTGTCAGGCACGACCTGGGCCTTGGGGGTTTCGGGGCAGTACAAGCTGAGCGATACCGGAACGACGCAAGACGCGCTGACCTTCGGGACCCAATTCCAAGGGGTCGCATTGTCGAGCGCGGCACAGGCCAAGGCCCCCGACCTGACCAACGCCGACTTCGCCTATCAGCAAGTGCAGTTCGGCTTTGAACACCAGAACACGTTGCAGGTTGGGCGGCTTACCACGCAAATCGACCTTGGCCACAGTTGGTATGGCGGCAAGGATCTGGCCAACTTTGCGTCGCTTGACCTTGGCCTGGAACACGCGTGGAGCGCGCAGCTTGACAGCAGCTTTGGCGTTAACCTGACGCGGCAACAGCGGGTCGATGGCTCTACCGCCAGTTCTACCGCCTTGGGGTGGACAGCAAATGTGGTCAAGACCGGTCCCAACGGCGACGCCTGGCAAGGCAGTCTGGAGCTGACACATGTGGCCTCGGCCGACATTGGCACCGATCAGAACGAAGAGACGCTGACGCTTGGCTGGCAGGCAGCCCACCCCGTTGCCGGGTTTTCGTTTGGTGCCACGACATCGCTGCATCATGCGCTTTATGCCAATCTGCGCGAGGATTGGCGTTATGCGGCCGGGCTGACGGCCACGGTTGACCGCATCACCTATCTGGGATTCTCGCCGGTCGTGTCATTCGACATCGCCCACAACGCATCGACTGTGCCGTGGTTCACCTCGGATACCGTTGCGGTCGGGATCAGCCTGAAGTCGCGCTTCTGATTGGCCAATCGGGCGTTGCGTGCTAGGTTGGCGTGAATTGGGGGAATGTCATGACGGTCAAATATCTGCATACGATGGTTCGGGTTCTGGATCTGGACAAGAGCATTGCGTTTTACAAGCTGCTCGGGCTGGAGGAAATCCGCCGCCATGTGAACGACAAGGGCCGCTTCACGCTGGTGTTTCTGGCGGCACCCGGCCAGCCGGAATGCCCGGTCGAGCTGACCTACAACTGGGACGGCGATGCGGGCCTGCCGAACGACAGCCGCCATTTCGGCCATCTGGCCTATGAGTTCGACAATATCTACGAGGTTTGCGCGCGGTTGCAGGCGGCAGGCGTGCTGATCAACCGTCCGCCGCGTGATGGCCACATGGCGTTTGCGCGCAGCCCTGACAACGTCTCGATCGAGATCTTGCAGGCCGGTGCTGCCTTGCCGCCGCAGGAACCCTGGGCGAGCATGAGCAACACCGGGCACTGGTAGCTATTCTTCGCCGGTGGGCCGCAGTTCGGAAACGAAGCGGTCAAAGTCGTCCGCCGCCTGGAAGTTCTTGTAAACGCTGGCAAAGCGGACGTAGGCCACCGTGTCGATCCGCGCGAGGCTTTCCATCACGATCTCACCGATGACCTTGGAGGGGATGTCGGTGTCGCCGAGGCTTTCCAGCCGCCGCACGATGCCAGAAATCATCTGGTCGATGCGCTCGGGCTCAATGGGACGTTTCTGCATGGCGATGCGGATCGAGCGTTCGAGTTTGGAGCGGTCGAAATCCTCGCGTTTGCCGGAGGATTTGATGACCACAAGGTCGCGGAGCTGGACCCGTTCATACGTGGTGAAGCGGCCGCCACAGGCCGGGCAGAACCGGCGGCGGCGGATCGAGACGTGATCTTCGGCCGGGCGTGAATCCTTCACTTGCGTGTCGATGTTCCCGCAGAATGGGCAGCGCATGGGGTTGTTCCCTTTTCCCTTCATCCGGGGTTGGCCCCCGCTATTGGTAGCAAGTATAGGGGTTATCCACAGGTTTTGGCCAGAGGGAATGTGTTGGCGCTAGATATAGGGACTGGGTGTGGCGGCGCGGACTCAGGGGATGATCCGGGCGCCTGTTGGCCGTCAGTCGAACAGCGCGTCGCCCAACTGGTCGATGGCCTGCCTGGCCTTGGAGATGGTGGCAGCGGTCGCCTCGTCGAGCGAAGTGCTGGTGTCGGCGCGGATCAGGTGGTGGGTTTTGGTCTCCGCGCCAAAATCCTTTTCGATCCGGGCTGCGATGCGATACACGCTGCCCTCTTTGATCGGCTGGGGGAAGATCCGGCAGTCCTTGTGCAGGATGGGTTCTGGGGCTTTGGCGCCGGATTTGCCGAAGAGGCGGGAGAGGAAGGGCATGGGGGGCCTTTCAGGTTTCAGGGTGGCAGCTGCATTGACCAATGACCACCGGTTTGCCCTTGGCGCGGTGGACGATGACCCCTCTTGGTTGTCGTTCACCCGGTCCATGACAGCGGAAAGATTGGCGCGGAGTTCGGTGGAGGAGAGGGTTTTCATGAGGGGGAATGGACGGGGTTGTGTACAGGGGGTCAAGGGAGGGGAAAAATTATGATCGCTTTCTCCCGAGCAATAGATGCCCGACAAAAGTGGCAGAAGCGGCAGCAATCGCCCCAGCGATCAGCGAAACAGATAGGGACGTCAGAGGAGCCAGATCAATTGCCGAAAGGACGAGCGAATCTATCGCACCCAAAATGGAACCAACAATGATAGCAACTCCAGGTCGTCGAATGAACAAGCCAACTATGAACCCTATTATACTCCCAGGGCTCAGTAGATGAATTAAAAATATAGCGGACAAATAAGGCATTTTATCACCTCACTGATCCAGAAAACTCCGCAGCTTCCGGCTTCGTGACGGATGCTTCAGCTTCCGCAGCGCCTTGGCCTCGATCTGCCGAATCCGCTCCCGCGTCACCGAGAACTGCTGGCCGACTTCTTCCAGCGTGTGGTCGGTGTTCATGCCGATACCGAAGCGCATGCGGAGCACGCGCTCTTCGCGGGGCGTCAGCGAGGCCAGCACGCGGGTGGTGGTTTCGCGCAGATTGCTCTGGATCGCGGCATCGATGGGGAGGATCGCGTTCTTGTCCTCGATGAAATCGCCGAGGT
>JANXPK010000360.1 GCA_025357355.1 Rhodobacterales bacterium | reverse complement strand
CCACATCGGCGGCGCGTTCCGCCATCCGGTTGGCCAGTTCACTGACCACAATGGTTTCGGGCAGCTGCACATCGCGGACCTGCTTTTCGGGCTTCAACCCCAGACCCATCGCCTTGGCGCGGGCCTTTTCCTGCTTGCGCTTCATCGCGGCGAGCGAGCGGGTGCGACCGCCTTCGCCAGCCAGCGCCTCGTTCAGGGTCAGCTTGCCAGCGCGGCGGTTTTCGTCGGGCTTGGCCTTGTTGTTGGCCGCACGTTCGCGGTCTTCGCGCTCGCGGTCAGTCTTGCGGGGGCCAAGCGCCGGTTTGGCACTGGCCGGGCCACGGCTGTCGGTTTCGGGCGTGTTGGACGCGGGTTTGGGCGCGGCGGCGCGTTGCGAGCCGGGCGCCGGAGCGGCGGCGGCTTTCTTGGCGTCTTCCTCGCGCTGCTGACGGATCTCGGCTTCCTTGCGCGCACGGTCCTCTTCGTCGGCCTTGGCCTTGGCCTTGGCGGCAACTTCTTGCTCTTCGCGTTCTTTGGCGTCGATCTCTTCACGGCGGCGGGCGCGCTCTTCCTCACGGGTCCGGTCATCTTCGGCGCGCTTGGCATTGTCCTCGACTTCGCGCGACTTGGCAGCACGCCAGGCCGTGACGCGACGTTCCATTTCGGCATCGGAAATCCCGGCCGGGCGTTTGGCCGGATCTCCCAGATGCGGCGCAGACGTCGGAGCAGCAGTCCCCGGGGCGGCGGGCTTGCCCGGCACCACCACACGCTTGCGCTTGGTCTCGACCAGCACGCTTTTCGTCCGTCCGTGCGAGAAGCTTTGCTTCACCTGTCCGGAACGAGGGGCGCTGCCACCCAGGCCGAGGGGTTTCTTGCCGTCAGTATCGTTCATGCGTCCTACGTATCCTTCAAGGCGGTCTCGCCGCCATCCTGCCGGGCAGATTGCGCTCGCAACCCCTCCAGCCTTGCCGCTTCCTCTACAACACGCATCGTGAGTCCACCAGCCGCAAGCGCGGCGTGTATCGCACGTTCGCGCCCGAAAGCCAAACCCAATTCCCCCGCGGTCAAACAGCCAATATGCTTGCCATTTTCCGCCGGCATCCGCAACTTGGTCTTGCCGCGTTCCGACCCGTCCGAGGACTGGAGAAGCACAACGGCCTTGCCGCTTTGCAGCCAATCCTTGACCTTCTCGTATCCCATCACCGCCGCGTTCGCCTTGCGCGTCAGCGAGATCATCTCGATCACCCGCCGCAATAGAAACACCTCGACCTGATCGGTCAGATCGTCGGGCACTGTGACGGGCTGCTTGGCGGCGCGGGCAAACAGGCCCTTCTTCGCCGCCTTGACGATCATCGCACGATTTGCGGTGACATAAAACCCGCGACCCGGCAGCTTCGACATCACGTCGGCAACGATCTGACCGTCCGGCCCCAGGCAAAAACGGATCAGACCGGCCTTCGGCTGAACCTCGCCCGACACAATGCACTTGCGTTCGGGGTCGTCTGTTTCGTTGCTGCGGCCACCGCGTGTCACGGCAAAACCCGAGGTCTGAAATCAGACCTCGGCCTCCATGTCGGCTTTGGGTTCCAGTTCGGTCGGATCGACCCAGCCCAACATCACCCGCGCCGTCATGACCAAATTTTGCGCCTCTTCCAGCGACATGTCGAACTTTTCGAGCACGCCTTCGTCCTTGTGGCGCGCGCCGTTCACCGTGGTCCAGCCGCCCGCCAGTTCCCAATCGGCGCAGGTGGCGAAGTCTTCCAGCGTCTTGATGCCGTCATGGGCCAACGCCTCGATCATCTGCGGCGTCAGGCCTTCAAAGTCGATCAGGCTGTCGTCGACACCCAAAGCGCGGGCATTTGCCAGCGCCTTGGCATTGGCGGCCTCCAGGTAATCCCTTGCGCGGGCTTGCAATTCACCTGCGGTCGCCTCGTCGAAGCCGTCGATCGACAGCAGCTCTTCGGTGTCGACATAGGCCACTTCTTCCAGATTGGTGAAGCCTTCCGACACCAGCAACTGCGCCATCATCTCGTCGATATCCAGCGTGTCGATGAAGAGCTTGGTCCGCTCGGCAAACTCAGCCTGCCGGCGGGCGCTTTCGTCGGATTCGGTCATGATGTCGATGTCGAGTGCGGTCAGCTGACTGGCCAGACGCACGTTCTGGCCGCGGCGACCGATGGCGAGCGACAATTGCTCATCCGGCACCACGACCACAATCTTGCCATTCTCTTCGTCGATCACGACCTTGGAAACTTCCGCCGGTTGCAGCGCGTTCACCAGGAACGTCGCCTGATCCTGGTTCCACGGAATGATGTCGATCTTCTCGCCCTGCAACTCGTTCACCACTGCCTGCACGCGCGAGCCGCGCATACCGACGCAGGCGCCGACCGGGTCGATCGAGTTGTCGTAGGAAATGACGGCGATCTTGGCGCGCGAGCCGGGGTCGCGGGCGACAGCCTTGATCTCGATGATGCCATCGTAAATCTCGGGCACTTCCATCTTGAAGAGTTCCGCCATGAACTGCGGGTCGGTGCGGCTGAGGAAGACCTGTGGCCCGCGAGCCTCGCGGCGCACGTCCTTGATATAGGCGCGGATGCGGTCGTTCGGGCGATAGGATTCGCGGCCGATCTTTTCATTGCGGCGCAGGATGGCTTCACCGCGACCGATGTCGACGATGATGTTGCCGTATTCCTCGCGCTTGACCTGTCCGTTGATGATCGTGCCCTTGCGGTCCTTGAATTCTTCGAACTGGCGGTCGCGTTCGGCCTCGCGCACCTTTTGCAAGATCACCTGTTTGGCCGACTGCGCGGCGATTCGGCCCAGATCAACTGGGGGAACCTCGTCAATGATCTCGTCGCCGACCTTGGGGTCCTTGAGATAGTCCGCCGCCTGTTTGACGGTCACCTGCGCGTGGTGATTCTCGACCGCATCATCCGCAACGACAGTGCGGATGCGGGCAAAGGTGGCGCGGCCGGTCTTGCGGTCGATGTTCACCCGAATGTCCATTTCGGCGCCGTAGCGCGACTTGGCGGCGCGGGCGAGGCTGTCTTCCATCGCCTGGATCACCAGATCTGGGTCAATCATTTTCTCGCGCGCAACCGCCTCGGCGGTCTGCAACAGTTCAAGCTGGTTGGCAGAGGTAATCGCCATCTTCTTCTCCCGGCTTAGTGTTTGGTTTCTTGGGCAGCGTCTTCGTCGTCGCTTTCCGAAGTTTGAACTTCGTCGAACTTGGTCTCGTCGAACACGCCGCTCGCCTTTTTCTGCTTGAGCATTTCGGCAATCAACTCGTTGGTCAGGATCAGCTTGGCGTCGGCCAGCCAGTCGAATTGCAAGCCGATGACCACGGGCTCGCCCGCCTCTTCGATCTGGATCAGCACTTCCTCGCCCTCGACACCGCCAAGGGTGCCTTTGAAACGGCGACGACCGTCCACCAGTTCCGAGGTCTCGATCCGGGCCTCCCAGCCCTTCCACATCTCGAAATCCTTGAGCCTTGTCAAAGGCCTGTCGATACCGGGCGAGGAAACCTCAAGAATATAGTTCTCCTCGACCGGGTCCTCGACGTCGAGAATCGCCGAAACCGCAATGGAAATCTCGCCGCAATCATCCACTTCAATCCCGCCTTCGGGCTTGTCGGCCATGATCTGCAGGGTGCGGGTGTTGCCGCCCATCAGCCGGATGCGCACCAGTTCGAACCCCATGCCTTCGATGACAGGGGCGACGATGTCGGCCAGGCGGCGATCCATGGCGGTTTTGGCGATCAGGTCGGACAAGTGTACCTCAGAAATGAAAAACGGGCCCACAGGCCCGCCGCGTCTGCCGGTAGCTTCGGGTGTGGACCCCGAAACCGCTGTTGAAGGCGATATAGGTCAAAGTCGGACGCGCCGCAAGGTCGTTCGCCGGGGTGACACGGTTTTGCTTTCGCAGGTTGTGTCCATCGGATATCTGAGGCCCGTCAGCAAGAAGCTCAGATGCCCGACACCGCCCAGATCGGCAGCCAGATGAAAGGTGTCGCCCTGGTGACATTTGCCGTCATGTTCTTTGCCCTGGCCGACGCAGCCACCAAGCATCTGACCATGCTTTATGCTGTGCCCCTGGTGGTTGCCCCGCGCTATCTGGTCAATCTGATCCTGCTGGGTGCGGTTTTGGCCCCCCGTCATGGCGTGGTGGACGGGCGCCGGGCCTTTGCCGGTTGGCTGGGACTGGCCGGTGTGGCGGTGGCGCTGCGGGTGCAATTCGCCAAAGGGCAGGACACACCGGTCGCGATGTTGGAGCCTGCCGATTAGGGTTTGGTAAAAAAGAAATCATAACCCATTGGTATTGTTATGTTTTGCTATGTGTCCACATGTGGACGCGGCCGCAGCCCATCCATCACATCCACCAACGCCTCGGATATCCCCGGCTCTGACAGGGCGTGGCCCGCCAGCGGGATCAGACGCAGATTAGCCTTTTCCCATCCCTCGGCCAGTTGCCAGGCCGAAAGCGGCGGGCAGATCATGTCAAGACGGCCCTGAATGATCGTGGCAGGCAGGTGAGTGATCCGGTGCCGCCGACGCAGGATCCAGCCGTCTTCGTCCAGAAAGCCGCCATTCTGAAAGTAGTGATTTTCCAACCGGGCAAAAGCGCGGGAATAGTCGGACGGTCCGTCACCAAAGGGCCCGTCATGGGCAATCGAGGCCAGCGCATTTTCCCAGTTCGACCACACCCGCCCCAGGCGGCTTTCTTCGGCCAGATTGCCTGAAAACAGCCGCAGATGATAGGCGGCGATCAGATTGTCCTGCTCTTCCAATGGAATAGGCGCCAAGAACTGGCGCCACAAGTCCGGAAAAAAGCGGGCGACGCCGCCGCGGTAGAACCAGTCAAGCTCGGATTGCATCATCAGGAACACACCACGTAACACCAGATGTTGTACCCGCCCGGGATGGGTGATGGCGTAGATGAGGGCCAGGGTTGCACCCCACGATCCGCCGAAAAGGATAAAATCTTCGATGCCCAGCGTTGTGCGGATCAGCTCGATGTCGGCAATCAGGTCCCATGTCGTATTGTGCTCGGCCACGGCAAGCGGGCGAGAGCGACCGCAGCCGCGCTGGTCAAACAGGATCACCCGGTAAACCTGCGGGTCAAAGTAGCGCCGCATCGCGGGCGAGCAACCGCCACCGGGGCCGCCGTGCAGGACCAGAACAGGCACCCCTTGGGGGTTGCCGCATTGTTCGACATAGATGCGGTGGCCGTGGCCCACATCCATCATCCGCTGGTCGAAGGGTTCGACCGGCGGGTAAAGATAGTCGGCGGCGCGTTTTTGACCTGATCTGTGATCCATTCGCCCTATATAACGCAGCACACGTTGCCCGAAACTGAAATCGAAGGATGCCCCATGCAAACCACCATTGATCCCGCCGAAGTGGCGAAATTCGAGGCGATGGCGGCGGAATGGTGGGACCCGAACGGCAAGTTCCGGCCATTGCACCTGATGAATCCGTGCCGGCTGGGTTACATCACGGCGCAGATTGCCGCAGAGTTTTCGCGCGACCTGAAGGGGGTTAAACCCTTTGCCGGATTGAGAATTCTGGACATAGGTTGCGGCGGCGGGCTATTGTCGGAACCGATGGCAAGGCTGGGGGCGGAGGTCGTGGGGGCGGATGCGGCGGCGGGGAATATTCCGGTAGCGCAGGTGCATGCCGAGGCGGCGGGGCTGGTCATCGACTATCGCCACACCACGGCGGAGGATCTGGCAGCGGCGGGCGAGACGTTCGATGTCGTGTTGAACATGGAGGTGGTGGAGCATGTGTCGGACCCCTTGGCCTACCTGACGGCGTGCCGGAATTTGCTGCGACCTCAAGGGGTTATGATCTGCTCCACGCTGAACCGGAACGCCAAGAGCTTCATGATGGCGATCGTCGGGGCGGAATGGGTGATGCGCTGGCTGCCGAAAGGCACGCATGACTGGGCCAAGTTCATCACGCCGGAAGAGCTGTATTCGCTGATCGAAAGGGCGGGTTTGACGCCGGTGGACCGCAAGGGGATGGTGTTCAACCTGGCCAGCTGGAACTGGTCGTTGTCGGCGCGGGACCTGTCGGTGAACTATGTGACGACGTCGCTGCGCGGCGGCTGAGCGCGCGGGGTTAACGATCAAGATATGGGGCGGTTAACCAAAGATTGACGACCTACAAACGACCTACATTGGGCCTACAATACCTCTACAGCCGTCACGGGCCCACAGGCCAGGCGAATCAGGTTAATGCGCGATGGATCTTGGTGGAAACATCCGGATGCCGCTTGGTTTGCAAGGCCGCCTTCGCCGCCAGTGCCAGAGGACCGGCTGATGGAGGCTCCGGGGGAGCCTTCATCGGTCCGATTGCCGCGGCGCGGCAGCGCAAGGCAAGGGGGATTGGGTCGGGTGCCATGGTGAGGAAGGGGAGGCGCCTGCCTGGGGTGGGCGCAGAAGGCGCCTGCCCGGGGGCAGGCAGGCGCTTCCCCGATAGGCTTTGGCCTATCGGGGAAGAGAAGGAAGGAACGAAAGAGGTATGCCTAGACAACTCTTTTTTGACCACTTGTCGCGGTCTAGGCAGTGATCTTCTCGATCTGCGCCAGTTCGGCGGGGGTGAAGGCCAGC
>JANXPK010000313.1 GCA_025357355.1 Rhodobacterales bacterium | reverse complement strand
GTTAAAGCGTTTTGCGTTTAGTCTGGTGCATACCCTGCGGCCTTGAGGAAGTTCCAGCATTCGTCTGGGGAGAAGAGGTTGCAGATGTCGCCCAAGGCTTGGATGAGCTGGTCGAAGGTGCGCGCTTCGATGCGCCGGAGGTGAGCCTTCAGCTTGGAGAAAGCCATTTCGATTGGGTTCAAGTCCGGGGAGTAGGCGGGCAGGAACAGGAGCCAGCAGCCGCGTGCCTTGAGGATTTCGGCGGCCCTCTGGCTCTTGTGGGTGGCGAGATTGTCGAGAATAACCACGGTGCCGGGGTCGAGGACCGGGGCGAGCTGGGTCTCGATGTAGATGTCGAACGCGGTGCGGTCCATCGCCCCCCTGATGACCCAGGGTGCGATCAGGTCTGCCGATGTCAGCCCGGCGATGAAGGTCTGGGTCTGCCATTTGCCGAAGGGGGCGGTCCCGAACAGGCGCTTGCCCACCGGGCTGCGTCCGCGCAGCCGCGTCATGTTGGCCTTAACGCTGGTTTCGTCAATGAACACAAGGCGGTGCGGGCTCGCGCGCATCAGGGGCTGACGGCGCGCCACCCAGTCATGCCGGGCCTTCTTCAGCGCCGCCCGGCCCCGCTCCTGCGCGATCAGTCCTTTTTTTATATGACAGCCCGGACCGGACCAGCGCGCGGTGGATCGAGGACAGCTGCACCCTTACCCCACAGGTCTCCTGAAGCGCGCGGGCCAGTTCGGCGAGGGTGATGTCCGGCTCCGCTGCGACAATCTCCACCAGAAATGCCCGGTGCGGTGCCAGTTTTCCCGCCGTCCCCGGCGACCGCCCCTGCCGTTTCGGCGCTAAACTCCCCGTCGTCCGATGCTCTGCCGTCAGCCGGATCGCCGTGCTGGCACTGACCCCGAACACCCGACCCGCCGCCCGGCAGGAATGCCCTGACGCCACATAATCAAAAACCCGCCGCCGAAGATCCTGCGAATAAGCTCTGCCCATGCGACACCTCCTCACACGAGTGAATCACACAAACAACCCCAAGGGAATCCCCACCGATTCACGTCAAACGCAAAACGCTTTAATTCGTCAGATGGGCCGCAGCGGTGTCGGCAGAGGTTGTCACACCGAACAGGCTGGCTGCCAGATTGACGATGGTCTTGGTATTGACGAGATCGCTTTGCGTGACCAAGACCAGATCGTGATCCTGTATCGCAAACTCGCCCGCGCTGAACAGCCCGTCCGCGGTGGTCAAATCCAGCGCAAACACCATCCGGTCGCGGCTGGGTCCCCGGTCATCGTGGCGAACATCCGATTGCGGATAGCTGCGCAGGATCAGAATGCCCTTGGGGTTGGCTGTGGTGGAAACCAGACCGCCGACCAAGGCCATGGCGTCAATCGCCGTCACCCGGTCACGCGGGAAATTGATCACAGCCTCACGGCCCGCCGCACCCAGCGACAGGAAATAGCGCTGGTCCGGTTCGACAAAGATCGTGTCGCCGCCGCGCAACGTGGTGTTGAGGTCGGGGTTCTTCAACAGGGTCTCTGCCGCCACGCGGTACTGTTTGCCATCGCGCGTCAGATTGACCTGCGGATTGCCCGTTGTCGTCGCCAGTCCGCCCGCCAGCGCCAGAAGCTCGGTCACGGTGGTGTTGCGGTCGGGCAGCGGATAGGTGCCGGGTTTGGGCAGACCGGACACCACTTGCACCGAATTGTTCGATCCGCCAGCGAAGGCCAACTGTACTTGTGCTGACGGAATGATCGACAACAGTTTGGTCTGGATCGCGGTGCGCGCCTGATCCGGCGTCATCTTGGCAACGTAGACCTCATCAACATAAGGCACGAACACTGTGCCGGTGCTCGACACCTTCAGACCGGGCATCTGGACGACCTTTTGCCCCGGCGCAGTCAGCAGTGACGTATCGTCATTGTCCCAGATCGCCAGATCCAGACTGTCGCCCGGCTCGATCAGCGGATCTGGCGAGGTTCTGGAATGGGTGATCCAGCCGAGATTGGGCACCGGATGGCTGTTCGGCCACGAGGCGAGCCGCTTGAGATTGACGCGTGTGACCATTTCGACCGCGAATGTCGCCTGCGGGTCGTTGGCGCCCCTCAGGATTTGCCGCTCCTCCGCAGCATCCTGGGGCAGGGAACAAGCACTCAACACCACCACCACGGCAAGAGCCGCGATATTCCGACGGGGCAACAACGGCATGCATAACTCCTGAGCCCGGGCTGATTTGGCTGGACTCGCTCTTGCGTCACTACATACTTGTGCATCCGAGCGGGTCAACCGGATTGGGTCACAATTGCGCAAAGGCCTGAGGATAACTTGATGGGCGAGGGGTCGGTTGGGCCGGCGGGGCTGCTGGTGACTGGCTCTGCCGGGCGCATTGGCCGGGCGTTGCGGGCACTTTGGCCTGAAAAGCAGGCAGTTGGCTTGCCGATTCTGTGGCATGGCAGACAAGCGCAGCCGAATGTCGATGTGGTC
>JANXPK010000304.1 GCA_025357355.1 Rhodobacterales bacterium | reverse complement strand
CAGCCGAGGTCGCAATGCACTCGGTCAGACCGATCGCGGTCAGCAGGCTCGACGCCATGCGCGCGGCAAAGGCGGTGCCCTGCAGGGTCAGCAACGGCAAACCCATGCGCAGCGCATCCGAGGCAATCGTGCCGGCGTTGTAGGGCGTAGTGTCGAGGAACAGATCAGCCAGCGCCAGCCGCGCCCGATAGCGGTCGGGATCGACCCGGGCGGCAAAGATCAAGCGCTCCGCCGCCAGCCCACGCGCCGTCCAGCGTGCCGTCAGCGCTGCCCGGCTTTCGGGATTGTCGTCAATCAGCCACAGCACCGACCCTTCCACCCCCGCCACGATGTCGCACCAATGGCCGAACATGGTTTCCGTGATCTTGTAGTGATGCGACACGCAGCAATAGACAAAGCCATCGGACAGGCCTTCCGCCGCGCGACTGACCTGCGGCAGCAGCGGCGCGCGGCTGTCGTTGGCTTGATAGCACCCGGCGATCCGCAAAGGCCGCGGTTCGTAAAGATGATCCAGCGCCTGCGGGATCGTGACCTCGTCGCACAGGATATAGTCCAGTTCAGGCAGCGGGATCGGACCGATATAACCGAGGTACGTGATCTGCACCGGCGCCGGCTTCCAGCGCAACACGCCGACCCGCGCTCCCCGCGTCAACCCATTCAAATCAATCAGGATGTCGATCTCGTCCGCCCTGATCCGCGCCGCTGCCTCGGCATCGCTCAACGTCTTGATCGACACATGGTGATCCATCGCCGCCACCACCCTGGCGCGGATGTCGCTGCCATCCTCGGGCGAGGCGCAATAGCCGTAAACCTCGAACTTGGTGCGGTCGTGCAGTTCCAGGAGTTCGGCGATGAGAAAGCTCATCGCATGGCGGCAGAAATCGGTGGAAAGATAGCCGATGTGAATTCGGTCATGGGCGTAACCCTTGTCGGGTGCCAGCCGCCTCCCCTGCGGGGGTGCCTTGCGCGCAATCCAGTCCTGCCCCGTGGCCGCCTGCAACAACGGGTCGTCAAACAGCGCCAGCGCTGCCAGCGGCCCGCAATTGGCCGCCGCCTCCGCCGCACCCAGGCCCGGCACGTCCAGCGCGGTCGGTGGCCAGGCGGCCATCCGCTGACGCATGTGAACCAGGTGTTGCTGAACGTCCGGCTGATGCGGCGCGATCAGCAACGAGGCGCGCAGCTCCTCCGCCGCCGCGCCCAGCCGCCCTTGATTTTCCAGCACCCGGCCCAACTGGTTGTGCAAGACCTGCCGCAACGCCGGTGCGGGCAGGGCCGCGCGCCACGCCCCCAAGGCCGCCTCGGTCTGCCCCGCAGCCTCCAGCGCCGTGCCGAGATTGATCGCCGCCTCTGTCATATCGGGTTTCAGCCGCAGCGCCGCGCGATAGGCGTCGACAGCACCAGCCGGGTTGCCCGCCCGCATCCGCGCCACGCCCAGATTGAACCAGGCGGCACAGGCCGGCATCTGGTTGCCATGGGCGGTCAGCCAGGTCTCATAAAGCTGTGCGCTTGCATCCCCCGCACCCTCCGCATGCCGCACCAGCCCCATCAGGTCGAGCCCGACCACCGCACGCAAGAGATAGGCTTGCTCGCCCAAAGGGGCCGCGGCCAGCCCGCCGGGCCGGGTCAGAACCCGGGTCAGCACCGCTTCATCGTCGGGCATCGGGAAGGAAAGGGTAAAGGGCATCGTCATCAGATCACCTCCGTGTTGACGCCACTTTCATGGTAAATTTGTAAACAAAGAGTGAACAAAATGATCCGGATTGCGCCGATCCATCGGTGCCGGAGCCGTCAATTTAGCTAAAATCCTACGGTTTTTTCCAACCCTCCACCGGCAATTCGCTGGCCGTTAACCAGAGCGTTCACGGTTTCATAAGCCTCAACTGCCAGCTTTGCGACAGATCATGGGCCGAATTGGGCCTTCGGGCCGGGCAGGGGCGGACGCGCCATCTGCACAACCAATGGAAAGCGGAGCATCACATGTCGACCATTTCAACCCTCACGACCGATCAGATCGCCGCCCTCAGCACGACGGCGATCGCGGCCCTGACCACGGCTGACATTCAATCTCTGACCACGGCGCAGATCCCCGCGCTGACCACGGCCCAGTTTGCCGTGCTGAACACCGGGCAGATCGCGGCGCTGACCTCGGCGCAGATCGCCAACCTGACGACGGCGCAGACCGCCAACCTGACGACAACGCAGGTGACGGCGCTGACCACCTCGGCCTTGATCGGACTGAACACGGCGGATGCGGTCGCGCTGACCACGGCACAAGCCGCCGTGATCACATCGGCCCAACTGGCTGCCATCGGCACCGCCGCCCTTGCCAGGATCGAGACGGCGGACATCGCCGCCCTGACCACGACGGCGATCACCGGCCTGACATCGGCGCAGGTCGCCGCAATGACCTCGGCACAGGTTGCCGCGCTGTCGACCGCCCAGATCGTGGTTCTGACGACGGCCGACATCAGCAAACTCACCTTTGCGGACGTGGCGGGCCTGTCTACCGACCAGGTCGCGGCCCTCAGCACGGCCCAGATTGCTGCACTGACCTCGGGGCAGGTGGCGGCGCTGACCACCGACCAGATGGAAAACCTGACAACCGCGCAGGTGCTGGCCCTCAACACCACCGCAATCAAGGGCCTGACCACGGCTGATGCCGTGGCGCTGACCACTGCGCAGGCGGCGGTCCTGACCTCGGCGCAAGTCGCCGCATTGTCCACGCAAGCCATTGCCAAGCTGGAAACCGCCGACCTCGTGGCCCTGACCTCCGCTGCGATCAAGGGGCTGAATTCAGCCCAGGTTGCCGCCCTCGGCACCGCCCAGATCGCCGCCCTGACCACCGCGCAGATCGCCGCCCTCAACCCGGTCAGCGTGCAGAAACTGACCACCGCCGCCATGGCCGCGCTGTCGACCGACCAGGTCGCGGCGATGACGACAGCGCAGATCAATGCGCTGTCCTCGACCCAACTTGCGGCCATGACCACCGCACAGATCGCTCACTTGACCACCGCGCAGGTCGTGGCGCTGTCGAGCGCGGCCCTGATCGGCCTGGAAAGCGCCGATCTGGTGGCGATGACCACGGCAGAGGCGGCGGTGCTGACCTCGGCCCAGCTTGCCGCGATCAGTTCCGGTGCCATCGCCCATATCGAAACCGCGAGTCTGGCCGCCCTGACCAGCACCGCGATCAAGGGGCTGACCTCGCTTCAGGTTGCAGCCCTTGGCACGGCGCAGATTGCCGCTTTGTCCACCGCCCAGGTGACAGCACTTTCGGCCCCGGCCGTGGCCAAGATTTCGACGGCATCCATCGCCGCGATGTCGACCGATCAGATCACCGCACTGTCTTCGGCGCAGGTCACGGCCATGACCTCGGCCCAGATTGCGGCCCTGACCACAGCCCAGGTCGCGAACCTGTCCACCACGCAGGTGGCCTCTCTGACCGCAGCCGGTCTGCTGGGCTTGGGCAGCGCCGATGCCGTGGCGCTGACCACGGCACAGGCCGCCGTCCTGACATCGGGTCAGATCGCGGCCCTTGCCACCGGAACGATTTCCAAGCTTGAGACCGCCGATCTTGCGGCCCTGACCACGGCGGCCGTCAAGGGCCTCACCACCGGCCAGATGGCCGTTCTGACCACCGCACAGGTTGCGGCCCTGTCGACGGCCCAATTTGCGGCCCTGTCAGGCGCCCAGATCTCCAAACTGACCACGGCGGACATTGCCGCCCTGACGACGGGCCAGACCTCTGCCATGACAACGGCGCAGATCGCTTCACTGACCGCATCGCAACTGGCCGCCATGACCACGGCGCAGATCGCCAACCTGTCCACCACCCAGATCGTCGCCCTGTCCAGTGCCACCCTGTCCGGACTGGCCACGGCAGAGGTGCAGGCCCTGACCACCACGCAGGCCGCAGTCCTGTCCTCGGGTCAGATCGCAGCCCTCAGTACCGCCGCGATTGAAAAGATGCAGACGGCAGACGTGGCCGCGTTGAGCAGCAACGCCGTCAAGGGCCTGACCACCGCTCAGGTTGGCGCGCTGAAAACTGCGCAAATCGCGGCCCTGACCACGGCTGATATCACCGCCCTGTCCGCGGCCCAACTGTCCAAACTGTCCTCGGCCCAGATGGCGGCCCTGACCACGGCGCAAGTGGCGGCCCTGTCTACCGCGCAGGTCGTGGCGCTGACCACCACCCAGGTTGCAGCCCTGACCAGCACCCAGGTCGCGGCCCTTGGCACCGACCGGATTGCCGCCTTGTCCACCGCGCAGGTTCACGCCCTGACCAGCGCCGACATCGCCGGGCTGACCACCGATCAGGCCGCCGCGCTGACGACCGCGCAGATCACCGTGCTGACCTCGGCGCAACTGGCCGCGCTGACCACCGGTCAGGTGCCGGTGCTGACGACCGCCCAGATCGCCGCCCTGACCACTGCCAGCCTGGCCGGCCTTGGCACTGCCGAAGCCGCCGCCCTGACGACCGCGCAGGCGGCGGTGTTGACGTCGGCCCAGCTTGCCGTCCTGAGCACTGACAGCGTCGCCGCCATCGTAACCGCCGACCTCGCCGCCCTGACCACCCTTGCGGTCAGGGGGCTGACCACCGCGCAAGTCGCCGCCCTCGGCTCCGATCAGGCTGCGGCCCTGACGACGGCGCAACTGGCATCTCTGGGCACTGGTCAACTGGTGGCGCTGGATACCGCTGGCATCGCCGCGATGTCCACCACCCAGACCGCCTCTCTGGGCACTGCGCAAGTGGCGGCCCTCACATCAGCTCAGATCGCGGCGTTGACCACCGCCCAGACCGCCACCCTGACCACCGCCCAGATCGCGGCCCTGACGACCGCCAATATTGCGGGGCTGCAGACCGCCGACGCCGCCGCCCTGACCGCCGCCGGGGCCGCAGCCCTCGGCTCAGCCCAACTGGCCGTGCTGGGCACCGATGTCATCGCTGCCCTGCAAACGGCAGAGATTGCGGCACTTTCCACCTCGGCCTTGCACGGGCTTTCGACGGCGCAGACAGCGGCGCTCACCTCGGCGCAGGTTGCGGCGCTGACCAGTGGCCAGCTTGTCTCGCTCACCACCGCCCAGATCCGCCTGCTTGACCCCGATGGCATCGCGGCGCTGAGCTATGCCCGCATCGCGGCCCTCACCACCGGCCAGATCGCGGCACTGACCACCGATCAGATCGCAGCCCTGACCACCGCCCAATCGGCCCATCTGACCACCGCGCAGATTGCCGCACTGACCTCGGCCGAACTGTCAGCCATGCCGACAGCCGACGTTGCAGCCCTGACCACCAGCCAGATCGCGGCCCTGTCGGCCACCCAGCTTCTGGGCCTGCCGACCGCCAGCTTTGCCGCCCTGACCACCGCTCAAATCGTAGCGTTATCTGCGGGTCAGATCGCGGCCCTCGGCTCCACCCAGGTCGCGGCCCTGACCACCGCACAAACCGCCGCCCTGACCACGGCGCAGATCGCCGCCCTGACCACGGTCAGTCTGGCCGGTCTGGCCACTGCCGATGCCATCGCCCTGACCACGGCACAATCGGCGGCGCTGTCCTCGACCCAGCTTGCCGCGCTGACCACCGCCAGCCTTTCTGCGATGGAGACGGCGGATATCGCCGCCTTGACCGCCGTTGCGATCAAAGGCCTGACCACCGGCCAGATCGCCGCCCTGACGACGGGCCAGATCGCGGCCCTCACCACGGCAGAACTGGCCGCGCTTGCCACCGCCCAGATCGCCAAGCTGTCCACGGCCGACATCGCGGCACTGTCCACCACCCAGGTCGCGGTCCTGACCACCGCCCAGATCGCCGCCCTTGGCTCTGCCCAGGTTGCGGCACTGACCACCGCGCAGATCGCACATCTGACCAACACCCAAGTCGCTGCCCTGACCACGGCGGGCCTTGTCGGGCTTGAAACCGCCGACATTGTCGCCTTGACCACCGGTCAGGCCACCGCCCTGACGTCGGCCCAGATCGCCGCGATCTCCGCCGCCACCATGGCCCATATCGAAACGGCCGATCTGGCGGCGCTAACCACTTCCGCCGCCCGTGGTTTGACCACCGCGCAGATCGCGGCCCTCGGCACCGATCAGGTCGCTGCCCTGACCACCCCCCATATCGCCGCGCTATCAACCGCCGGTGTAGGCAAGATCACCACCGATGCCGTCGCCGCCATGTCGACCGCCCAGATTGCGGCGCTGACCAATGCGCAGGTGGCGGCCCTGACCTCGGGCCAGGTCGCCGCCTTGACTACCGATCAGGTCACGGGCATGTCCGCAGCCCGGTTCGGCGCCCTGACCACTGCGGGCCTCGCCGGTCTGGGCAGCGACGATCTTGTTGCCATCACGACCGCGCAGGCCGCAACCCTTGGCTCGGCCCAGGTCGGCGCCATCGCTGCCGCCGTCTTTGCCACGATCGAAACCGCTGACATCGCCGCCCTCGGCAGTGCCGCTGTCAAGGGCATGACCACAGCCCAGATGATGGCGCTTGCCACCGATCAGGTCGCGGCGCTGTCGACCGCCCAGCTTTCCGCCCTTGCCACCGCCGTGGTGGCCAAGATCTCCACCGACGACCTGCAAGCCTTGTCGAGCACCCAGACCGCCGCCTTCACCGCGGCCCAGGTTGCGGCGCTGACCTCGGCCCAGATCGCGGCTCTCTCGACCGACCAGATCGCGAACCTGTCCTCGACCCAGGTTGCGGCCCTGTCCACCGCCGGCCTTGCCGGTCTGGGGTCGGATAACCTCGTCGCCCTTACCACCGCGCAGGCGGCCGCCCTGACGTCAGCCCAGATCGGCGCCATGAATGTCGCCGTCATGGCTAATATCGAGACCGCCGACCTTGCCGCCGTGACCAGCTCCGCCATTCGCGGCCTGACCTCGGCCCAGATCGCGGGCTTTGCCACCGGTCAGTTGGCAGCGCTGACCACAAGTCAGATCGCGGCCCTTGCCAATGCCGCCATCGCAGGGTTCAGCACCGATGACATTGTCGCGCTGACCACCGGTCAGGTCACGGCGCTGACCACCGGCCAGGTTGCCGCCATCGCCTCGGCCCAGCTTGCCGCCCTGACCACCGATCAGGTCGCGGGCATGACGAGCGGCCAGATCGCCGCCGTCACCGCCGCCGCCCTTGCCGGCCTTGGCAGCGATGCCCTCATCGCCCTCACCACTGCCCAGTCGGCCGCCCTGACGTCGGCCCAGATCGCCGCCATCGACGCCGCCGTGCTCGCCAGCATGGAAACCGCCGATCTTGCCGCCGTGTCCACAGCCGCCATCCGTGGCCTGACCACGGCAGAGGTGGCGGGGCTTTCGACCGATCAGGCCATCGCCCTGACCACGGCACAGCTGGTTGCCCTGTCCAGTGGCCAGATCGCGGCGCTGACCACCGACGAGATCCAGGCCATGTCCTCGGGCCAGGTCGCAGCCCTCACCACCGCCCAGATCGCCGCCCTGACCTCGGGTCAGGTCGCGGCGCTGACCACCGTTCAGGCGTCGAACCTGACAACGGCCCAGATCGCCGCCTTGTCCACCACCGGCCTTGCCGGGCTGGGCAGCGACGATCTGATCGCCCTGACCACGGCGCAGGCGGCGGTGTTGACCAGCGCGCAGATTGCGGCCATCGATGCCACCACCATCGCCCAGATGGAAACGGCGGACCTCGCCGCCCTGACCACCGCCGCCGTCACTGGCCTGACCACCGACGAAGTGGCGGCCCTCGATTCGGCGCAGGCCCGCGCCCTGACCACCGCGCAACTGGTGGCGCTGTCCACCGATCAGGTCGCCGCCATCTCGGCCGCCGGGATCGGCAACCTGCGGACCGTTCAGCTGGTAGCGCTGACCACCGATCAGATCGCGGCCTTCACCTCCGACCAACTTGCCGCCCTGACGACCGCCGAGGTCGCCAAACTGACCACGGCACAGGCCGCAGCCCTGACCACCGCGTCGCTGCTCGGTCTGCAAACCGCCCAGCTGGTTGCCCTCACCACAGCGCAATCCGCCGTGCTGACCTCGACCCAGATCGCCGCCATCGACCCGACGGTGATCGCGTTGATGGCGACGGCCGATCTTGCCGCCCTGACCACCACGGCCGTCACCGGCCTGACCACCGATCAGATCGCCGCCCTCAGCACCGATCAGATTGCCGCCCTGACGACGGCGCAAATGGCTGCCCTGACCACCGACCAGATCGCGGCCGTCAGCACCGATGACGTGGTGGCGCTGTCGACCGCCCAGATCGCTGCCCTCAGCACCGCCGAAGTCGCCGTGCTCAGCTCTGATCAGACCTTTGCCCTGACCACCACGCAACTGGCCAACATGACCACCGCCCAGATCGCGGCTCTGACCACCTCCGCGCTGATCGGCCTCGGCTCGGGCGACATCGTTGCGCTGACCACCGCACAATCTGCGGTCCTGACCTCGGCGCAACTTGCGTCGCTCGATGCCAGCATCATCGCGGCGATGGAAACCGCCGATATCGCGGCGCTGGCCACCGCCGCCATGCGCGGCCTGACCAGCACCCAGGTTGCGGCCTTGACCTCGGCGCAAATCCGGGCGCTGACCACAACCCAGCTTGTCGCCCTGACCGCCGACCAGATTGCCGCCATCGACACAGCGGGCGTCGCCGCGATGAGCACGGGCCAGACCGCCGCCCTGACCACCAGTCAGATCGCGGCCCTCAGCTCGGATCAGCTTGCCGCCGTGACCACGGCGCAAATGGCGCATCTGACCACCACCCAGATTGCCGCGCTGACCACGACGGCGCTCGCAGGCTTGCAAACCGCCGACCTTGCCGCCCTGACCACGGCGCAGGCGTCGGTCCTGACTTCGGCCCAGTTGGCCGCCATCGACCCCGCCATCATCACCGGCATCAGCGCCGCCGATATCGCGGTTCTCGGCACCGCCGCACTCAAAGGCCTGACCACACCGGACTTCGCCGCCTTGGGCTCCGCACAGGTCGCGGCCCTGACCACAGCGCAGCTCATCTCGCTGTCCAACGCCAGGATCGCCGCCATCAGCACGGCGGGCATTGCCGCAATGTCCACCACGCAAATTGCGGCGCTGACCACGGCGCAACTGTCGCACATGACCACCGACCAGGTCGCCGCCATGACCACGGCGCAGATAGCCAGGCTGACCACAGCGCAGGAAATCGCCCTGACCACCGCCCAGATCGCCGCCCTGACCACGGCAGAGGTTGCGTCCCTGACCACGGCAGAGGTTGCGTCCCTGACCACCGCGCAGGTCGCGGCGCTGGTCACCGCCGACATTGCCGCCCTGACCACCGCCCAGTTCGCCACGCTCAGCGCGGCACAGTTTGCCGCCCTGTCGCTGGCGCAATTCGCCGCCATGACCTCGGCTCAGGTCGCGGCACTGACCACTGCGCAGGTCGCGCACCTGTCCACCACGCAGATCGCAGCCTTGACCTCGGACCAGATCGTTGGCCTGTCGACGGCCCAGCTTGCCACCCTGACCAAAGGGCAGATCGTAGCGATCGAAACGGCGGACCTTGCCGCCCTGACCACGGCCCAGATCGCCGCCCTGACCACAGCGCAGTTTGCCGCCCTGAACACTGCCCAGATCGCCGCCCTGACCACGGCAGAGGTTGCGGCCCTGACCACGGGCCAACTTGCGGCCCTGACCACCGCCCAGATCGCCACCTTCGGCACCGATCAGGTCGCTGCCCTGACCACAGCGCAACTGGTCGCGATCGCGGCGTCGCGTCTGGCCAAACTCAGCACCGACGATATCGCTGCCCTGACTACCGCGCAGATTGCGGCCCTGACCACAGCCCAGATCCCCGCCCTGACCACCGCCCAGATCGCCGCCATCGCCACCGACGACGTTGTCGCCCTGACGACCGCCCAGATCGGACGTCTGACGACGGTCCAGATCAGCGCCCTCGGCACCGCGCAGGTCGCGGCCCTGTCCACTGCACAACTGGCGGCTCTGAATACCAGCCAGCTTGCAAAGCTGACCACGGCGGATATTGCCGCCCTTGGCACCGACCAGATCGCGGCCCTGACCACCGCACAGGTCGCGGCCCTCGGCTCGGCCCAGATCGCCGCCCTGACCACGGATGAGGTGGCAGCCCTCACCACCGCCCAGGTTGCCGCCCTGACCACCGCCGGCCTTGCCGGCATCAGCACCGATGACGTCGTTGCCCTCACCGAAGCGCAATCCGCAGCCTTGACCTCGACCCAGATCGCCGTTCTCGGCACCGCTGGCATCGCGGCGATGGAGACGCAGGATTTCGCCGCCCTGACCACCGGCGCCGTCAAGGGTCTGACCACGGCCCAGATCGCAGCGCTGGATCCGACCCTGGTCGCAGCCATGGCCACCGCGCAATTTGCCACGCTTTCGACCGCCCAGATCGCCAAGCTGACCAATGCCGATGTGGGCGCCCTGTCCACCGCCCAGGTTCACGCCCTGACTACGGCGCAGGTCTTGGCGCTCAGCACCGCGCAAGTCGCAGCCATCGGCTCTGACCAGATCGCCGCAATGACCACCGGCCAGATCGTCAAACTTGGCACCTCCCAGGTCGCAGCCCTGTCCACTGACCAGATCGCCGCGCTGACAACGGCCCAAATCACCGCCCTGACTGCCGCGCAGTTCGCCGCCTTCACCACTGCCGATCTGGCTGCCATGACCGTCGATCAAGTCGCAGCCCTGACCACGGCGCAAGTTGGCGCACTCGGCTCGGCCCAGATCGCCGCCCTGACCACGGACGAGGTTGCCGCTCTGACCACCGCCCAGATCGCCGCCCTCAAGGCGGCAAGCCTGCCTGGCTTCAGTTCCGCCGATGTGGTGGCACTCAGCGAGACCCAGGTCGCGGCGCTGACCTCGGCCCAGATCGCCGCCCTCGGCGCCAGTGTCGTCGCCGCGATGGAGACGTCTGACTTCGCCGCCCTGACCTCGACGGCAGTCAAGGGCCTGACCACAGCCCAGATTGCCGCCCTTGACCCCACGCAGGTCGCAGCGATGACCACCGCGCAACTTGCCGCCCTCTCCACCGTCCAGATTGGCCACCTGACCTCTGCGGATATCGACGCCTTGTCGGCAGATCAGGTCGCCGGGCTGACCACCGCCCAAATTGCAAGCCTCGGCACCGCGCAGGTCGCTGCCATCGGCTCTGACCAGATGGCCGCGATGAGCACGAGCCAGATCGCCGCCCTGCAAAGCGCCCAGATTGCAGCCCTCTCGACAGCCCAGATCACGGCGCTGACCACCGATGAGGTTGCCGCGCTGTCAACCGCCCAGATCCCCGCCCTCAGTACCGCGGACATCGCGGTCCTGACGGTTGATCAGGTCGCGTCCCTGACCACCGCCCAGATTGCCGCATTGGGAACTGCCCAGATTGCGGCCATCGGCACCGATCAAGTGGCGGCGCTGACCACCGCCCAGATCGCCAAACTGACCACCGCTCAGATCACCGCCCTCAGCACTGATCAGATTGCGGCCATTTCGGACACCCAGATCGCGGCCCTGACCACGGCCCAGATCGGCAGACTTTCCACCGCCGATATCCAGGTGCTGAACGCCGATCAGATCGGCGCCCTGACCACCGCGCAGGTTGCAGTCCTCACCTCGACCCAGGTCGCGGCCCTGACCACCGATCAGGTCACCGCCCTGACCTCCGACCAGATCACCGCCATCACGACGGCTGCCATCGCGGGCTTTGGCACTGGGGAAATCGTCGCCCTGTCGCCCGATCAGGCCGCGGCCCTGAGTTCGGCCCAGATCGCGGTCTTCTCGACCTCTCTCATCGCCGCTATCGAGGCCGAGGATCTGGCTGCCCTGACCACTGCCGCCATCCGTGCCCTGACCACGGCCCAGATGGCCGCGCTGACCACCGACCAGATCAGCGCGCTGACCACCGACCAGTTGGGTGCGCTGACAACGACGCAGGTCAGCAAGCTGTCTTCCGCCGATGTCGCAGCCCTCAGCGGCGATCAGGTGGCCGCGCTCACCACCGGCCAGGTTGCGGTGCTGACCTCGGTCCAGACCGGCGCGCTCACCACCGATCAGGTGGCGGCGCTCACCACCGCCCAGATCGCCGCCCTGACCACGGCCGGCCTGACCGGCCTTGGCTCGGATGACATCGTTGCCTTGACCACCGATCAGGCGGCGGCATTGACCTCGACCCAGATCACCGCTCTTTCGACCGCCGTCCTGTCGCAGATGGAGGCCGAGGATGTCGCATCCCTTGCCACCGCCACTCTGCGCGCGCTGACCACCGCCCAGATCACCGCGCTGACCACTGGTCAGGTGGCGGCCCTGACGACCGACCAGATCGCCGCCCTGACCGCCGCCCAGACGGCAAAGCTCGGCACCGCCGATCTGGCCGCACTCAGCACCGATCAGGTCGCCGCCATGACCACGGCGCAGGTTGTCGTCCTCGGCTCGGCCCAACTTGCCGCCCTCAGCACAGATCAGGTCGCGGCGTTCACCACGACGCAAGTCGCGGCACTTGCCACCGCCAGCCTTGCGGGTTTGAGCAGCGACGACATCGTGGCCCTGACCACCGATCAGGCCCATGCCCTCGGCTCGGCCCAGATCGCAGCCCTGTCCACCGCCGTCATCACCCAGATGGAGGTCGAGGATTTTGCCGCCCTCAGCACCTCGGCCATCAAGGGGCTCACGGCCACCCAACTGCATGCCCTGACTTCGGCGCAGTCGGCGGCGCTGACCACGGCCCAGGTCGCGGCCTTCACCACCGGCCAGATTGCGGCGCTGGGGACTTCGCAAGTTGCGGCACTCTCAACCGCGGACATCGTGGCGCTGACCACCGATCAGATGCCCGGCCTGACCACCGCCCAGATCGCGGCCCTGACCACGACCCAGATCACCGCACTCGAAACCGCCGACATCGTGGCCCTGACCAACACGCAGACCAGCGCCTTTACCACCGCACAGATCGGAGTGATGACCAACGCCCAGATCTCCGCCCTCTTTCTGTAGCGCCGAAGCGCGTACTCTTGCACGGCTGTCCATCGGTCCCTTGCGGTCCCGCTTCGCTGGCTGCCGAGCCAACAGCGACCACAAGCGACCGATGAGCGTTCTTGTCGGTCGGCCTCCATCACACGTGACGCGCCAAGACCAGCCCCGAACCGAACGTGGACCCTCACTCCGCCTGCCGCTTGCGCCCCAGCGCGCCCGCCCGCGCCAGGCTCACCCCGATCAGCGGCAGGGCAATGCCATAGGCGGTCCGCATGCCCAGGGTCTGCGCCACATAGCCCAAAAGCGGCGGCCCCAGCAGGAACATCAGGAACGAAAACTGCGCCAGTGCGGCAATGTTGATCACGGCCCCGCGGTCCTGCCGCTGCGCCGCCGCCGACATTGCCAGCGGAAAGATCGCAGAAGTCCCCATGCCCATTGCCGCAAAACCCAGCAGCGACAGATAGGGCCAGGGCGAAAAGCTCACCACCACACAGCCCGCCCCCAACACCGCAAACAGGAACCGCGCCACAACCGCCGGTGAATGGCGGTCGACAAAGCCGTCAGCAAAGAACCGCATCGTGGCTTGCGAGGCGGCAAAACATGCCACCGCGATCCCCGCCACGAATGGCCCCGCCGTGAACACGTCGCGCATGTAGATCGCCGACCAGTCCATGCTGGCACCCTCCAGCAGCATCGCGGGCAGCGTCACCAGCACCAACAGCAGGATCGCCGCCGTCGGGGCGGCAAAGTGCGGCGCCTTTTCGTCAGCCATCGCCCCCGGTCGGGGCGGTGCCGGCTGGTAATCCCACAGGCACAGCGCCACACCTGCGGCCACCAGCGGCACGTTCAGGGCCAGTTGTAGCTGCGGGCTGATCCCCCAGGCCGCAACCTGCGCGCCATAAAGCCCGGCCGAGAAAAAGCCGATGCTCCAGAACGCATGGCTGCGGTTCATGATGCGAAAGCCAACCTGATATTCGGTGCGGTCGGCCTCGGTGTTCACCATGATCTCGACGCAGCCAATGGTCAGACCCACGGGCAGCAGCAACACAAACAGCACCGCCGGATTGGGCGCCCGGACCGCGATGGCATAAAGCAGCGCTACCAGCGGGATCGCCACCATCAGCGCCCGGCGAAACCCGATCCGTTCCAGAAAGGGTGTCGCGAAGGTCAGGGCGAACAGCGTGCCAATCGGCGCCCCGATCAGCCCCAGCCCCAATTGTCCGGTCGTCACCCCCATCTGGTGCTGCACATCGCCCAGACGGGGAAAGATGTTGCCCATCGCAAAGGCGTAAATCGCGAAACTGGCAAAGACCCGCCGCGCGGGCGAGAGGTGAAGGCCAAAGGACATGCGCAACCTTTCGGGAAAGCTCGCCCTCGGTTATGGCGAAACTCAACGCCGCCGCAAGTGTCGCCGCTTTCCCGCTAGTCAGCCCGCGGATTATTCGCTAAAGTTTCGCCAGATCCGGGGCAAACCCGGGCAAATCGGCAGTAGTGGCAAGACAGGCGGTCGTCTCATGACGGAAATGGTCTATGGCGCAATGCCCGCCAGGGCGCGCGATCCGGTGCTTCCACGCTGGTGGCGCACCATCGACAA
>JANXPK010000288.1 GCA_025357355.1 Rhodobacterales bacterium | reverse complement strand
GCCCCCGCCAGATGGGCGTTCGACCGGTCCGCCCCGGCGGCGACATAGGCCAACACGTTGCCCATATCGCGGCCGACCTGCAGTTGCAGCGCCGTCGTGTTGTCAAGGCTGTTGCCCGCGCCGAGGGCTATGTTGTTCGCCTCATAGCTCAACTCGCCGCCGACCACCGTCTGGCCGAATTCATAGCGGTAGCCAAGGTCGGCGCCGCCAAAGCCGCCATTGCCGGAAAGCCCGGCGCTGCCAGACGTGACATGGCCATAGCCGAGCGACAGGCCGCCATAAGCCCCGGTCCAATTGCCGATGGTGACCGCCGGGGCCGCAGGTGCGGCAACGGGTGGCTCGACAACCGGGGTCACCGGACCGCCGGCCCAGGCGGCCATGGGCGCGCCGAGCGCGATGAGGGTCCAGAGTGCGATAGCTTTCATTTTTTCTGCCTCCGAAGTTATGGGGGGCCTGTCGGGCGGCTCATGCCAGCCCGGTGCCTGCCCTTACATTGGGCGGGCCAAGAACCCGATGCCAGCCCACGGACCTACACGACATCTTGAACGGCGAATTTCAGGCTAAAACCGGCCAAAGGACTGGAAAGGCTAAGCTAATTCTCGCCGATCGGCCGAGTTGACGCTGCGTCAGCACTTTTGCCGCGACGGAACTTTTTGGCGGCGCGTTCAATCTGATCGGGTCACTGGACGGGCGCGACGACCATGCGTTTCAGGGTGGACGGTCGGCCCGATGGCGGGTCATGGCAGCCCGCAGGCAAGGCCATATACCTTCTCTAAACTGGAGTTAAACCGCAGTTTACCGCGCTGCATCTTCAGTGGGACTATCGAAAACTACTTCCCCGGTCCAATATCGCCGCCCTCGAACGTCCGACAAGTTGGTCCCATGCAGTGTCGCACTGGGCGGCGCTCATTTGGAGGTTCAGACAATGAAATCGATGCTCAAGACGACGACCGCGATGCTTTTGCTGGTGGGTTCCGTGGCTTTCGCGGCAAGTGCGGCCGATGCCCGCGACCACAAATCGGGCGGATCCAAGGACCACTCCGGCGGTGCGGAACATTCCCAGCGCGTTGACAATGGCAGCAAGGACGCCACTTCGGGTCGGTCGGGAACTGATGGCAGCCAAGCTGGTGACACCTCGGGCGACGGCACTCAGGTCGGCGACACCTCGGGCGACGGCACTGAAGTGGCCGATACCTCGACCGACGGCACCGACGTGGGCGATACGGCGGACGACAGCCTGACCACGCTCAAGGCCAAGCACCGCTGATCCGTGCGGACATGGCCGGGACCGGAGGGAGGCTACTCAATCCGATCCCGGCCTGATCGCCCTAGGCCCGCTCGGCGAGCGCCAGCCATTCGGCTTCCGCCGCCGACAGGCCTGCCTGCCGGTCTGCCATCGCTTCAGAGGCCTTGCGGAACTTGGCGGGCTGTGCCGTGAACAGTTCTGGCGTTTCAAGATATTCGGCCAGTTTGTTGATCTCGGCCTCCAGCTTTTCAATCAGATCGGGCAAGGCGTCATAGCGTTTGCGTTCGGTGAACGTCAGGCCCAGCGTCGGCCTGGCCTCGGCCTGCCGCTGGCCCATCGGGCGGACCGGGGCGCGGTCGGTGGTTTCTGCACCCATGGCGGGGCGCTGCGCCACATAGTCCGACCAGCCGCCGGGGTAGACGGTGGCGCGGCCATCCCCTTCCAGTGCGATGGTGGTGGTCGCCACGCGGTCGATGAAATCGCGATCGTGGCTGACCAAAAGGACGGTGCCGTCAAAATCGCCGACGATGTCCTGCAGCAAATCCAGCGTTTCAACATCCAGATCGTTGGTCGGCTCGTCGAGGATCAGCAGGTTGGACGGTTTGGCCATCAGCTTGGCGAGGAGAAGCCGCGCTTTTTCGCCGCCCGACAGTGAACGTACCGGGGCGCGGGCCTGACGTTCGTCGAACAGGAAGTCCTTAAGATAGGCCACCACGTGCTTGGGGGTGCCGCGCACCATGACCTGATCGGAGTTGCCCGAAACGGCCATCAGCGGGTCGTTGGTCAGGCTGTCCCACAGGGTGGCGTCAAGATCAAGCTGGGCGCGCGACTGGTCGTAGGTGGCAATTTCCAGGTTGGTGCCAAGGATGACGGTGCCGTGATCGGGCGCGATCTGACCCAGCAGCAGTTGCAGAAGGGTGGTTTTGCCAACGCCGTTGGGGCCGACAAAGGCCACCCGGTCGCCGCGCTGCACCCGCAGGTCGAAGTTGCGCACGATGACCTTGTCGCCAAAGCTGAGGCTGAGGCCCCGCGCCTCGATCACCCGCTTGCCCGAGGTGCCGCTGCCCTCCAGCTCGAATGCCGCCGTACCCTGACGGCGGATCTGCGACGAGCGTTCGGCCCGCAGCGCCATCAGCGCGCGCACCCGGCCCTGATTGCGCTTGCGCCGGGCCGAGATGCCCTCGACCGCCCACTTCGCCTCGTGCTTGATCTTGCGGTCGAGCTTGTGGCGGGCGTCGTCCTCTTCGGCCCAGATGGTGTCGCGCCAGTCCTCGAAGCCCTCGAAACCCGAATCACGCCGCCGCACCACGCCGCGGTCGATCCACAAGGTGGCGCGTGACAGCGAGCGCAGGAACGCGCGGTCGTGGCTGATCAGGACAAAGGCCGCACGGGTCTGCGCCAGTTCCGCCTCCAGCCACAGGATGGCCTGAATATCCAGGTGGTTGGTCGGCTCGTCCAGCAGCATCAGTTCCGGTGCCTCGGCCATCAGCTTGGCCAAGGCGGCACGACGGCGTTCACCGCCCGAGGCGGTGGCAACCGGCGTATCTGGATCAAAGCGCAGGCCCTCGGCGGCGGCAGGCACCCGGTACTCTTCGCCCGGCGGCAAGCGCGATGCGGCGTAGTCGCCCAGCGTGGCATAGCCGGACAGGTCGGGGTCCTGTTCCATGTAGCCGACGGTGACGCCGGGGGAGGTGGTGCGCTGGCCATGGTCAGGCTCTGACAAGCCCGCCATGATTTTCATCAGGGTGGATTTGCCCGAACCGTTGCGACCGACAAGTGCGATGCGGTCGCCGGGCTGGACCGTCAGGTCGAGGCCGTCAAACACCGGGTTGCCGCCGAAGGTCAGCGAGACTTGCGAAAGTTGCAGAAGGGGAGCGCGTGCCATGGCTCGGCCAAGTAAGGCGGGCGGCGGGCGGGGTCAACTGGTCGCGTGACCGGCAAGGCCACGCAGGGCGCGGGCGCGTGCCGCGGGCACTTGGGCAACCTCCAGCCCGGTAAAGACGTGCAGCGTGTTCAACTCGCGGTCGATCACCGCATGATCCGACACCCAGCCGCCCATGCCCAGATAGGTGCGCAGCAGCGACGGCAGCGCGGGCATTGCCATTGAGGCGGCATCCGCCAGCGGGCGCAGGGCGATGCTTTCGGCCGCCAGAATACGCGGCTGCATCGCGGCGGGCCCCAGATGATGGCTCGCCAGATAGGCCAGGGCGGCGCGGTGCGGCGCAGGGTCGGCGCCATCAAAGCTGGAACAGCCAAACAGCATCGCGACGCCGCCCTGATCCACCATTTGGGTGAGGGCAGCCCAGGCGACGCGCAGGATGTCGGGATGGCTTTCGCCCGGATGCAGGCAGAACCGGCCCAATTCCATCATCGGCTCGGCAAAGCCGCTGAGGGCTGTCAAATCGTAGAACTGCGCCGCGTAACTGTCGCCGATCGTGCTGCCGGTCGCGAAACTGGCCAGCCTGCAGCAGGCGACGATCCGGCCCGATTGTTCCACAAGCATATGCGCGCAAGCCGCATCGTAGCGGTCCGCATCGCTGCCCGCCAGCCCGCGCCCGCCGCGAAAACTCAACTGCCGCAGTTTCAGCGCAGCCGCCACGTCCGCCGCCGAACCGGCCAGCCGCGCCGAATAGTTGCCGCGGGTCAGCGGTTGCAAACGGTCTCTCCCGGTTCAGACATGATGCAATCTGAACCCAACCGCCGCGTCAGCGCAAGCCGCAGCACCGGGCCTGTCTGAACACCGGGCCTACTTGAACAGCTGGTCGGTGTTGAGCTTGCCAATATTGCTGAAGATCTGGGCCAGAATGCCCTTGCCGCGGATGTTGGTCGTGGTCACCCGCCGCGACAGTGGCACGATCTGCCCCTTGTCGAGGCCGAACCGCTCGATGTTGGCCACCACGCCGGCCT
>JANXPK010000269.1 GCA_025357355.1 Rhodobacterales bacterium | reverse complement strand
GTGATGCGGGCGGGCCGCGGTTTGCGTTTCAGGTTCTGATCTATCCGGCCACCGACTACCGCAACGCGATGCCCTCGATGGTGGAGAACGCCGAGGGCTATCTGTTGACCGCCACGGCCGTGAATTGGTTCTGGGACCAGTACCTGACCGGGCCAGAGGATGGCGCCAATCCGCTGGCCTCGCCGCTGCGTCACCCCGACCTCACGCGCCTGCCGCCCGCCGTGGTGGTGACAGCCGAATATGACCCGGTCCGCGATCAGGGCGAGGCTTATGCCGACCGTCTGGCGGCGGCGGGGGTGCCCGTGATCCAGCGGCGCTACGACGGGGCGACACATGCCTTTTTCTGGATGGGCGGCCATGTCGATGCCAGCCATGGTCTGATCGCCGATCTTGGCCGCGACGTCAGGGCGATGCTGGCGGAAAGGTGTTGACAGCCCGGGCCGATCCCGCAGACCAACAGACAGAAGCCCCAGCCGGGGCCGTTTGCCACAGGAGCCGCCATGTCCCGTGAAGCCGTGATCGTCGCGACCGCCCGCACCCCGATTGGGGTGGCGTTTCGCGGGACGCTGAACAACGTCCGCTCTCCCAGCCTTGCCGCCCATGCCATTGCGGCGGCGGTGGCACGGGCCGGGATCGAGCCGGGCGAGGTCGAGGATGTCATCCTCGGCTCGGTCCTGACGGCGGGCACGGCGGGCAAGAACCTGGCGCGGCAGGCGGCGCTGGCGGCGGGGCTGCCGGTGACGGTGCCGGGCCAGACGGTGGACCGCCAATGCGCCTCTGGCCTGATGGCCATCGCGATGGCGGCGCATCAGATCGTCGGCGAGAGGATGCAGGTTGTGGTGGCGGGCGGGCAGGAGAACATCTCGGCCCTCCAGCAGCGCTATTTCGACTGGGTCGCGGAGGAGCAGGATGACGCGGTGATCAAGGCGCAGCCCTTGGCCTATATGGCCATGCTGGACACCGCCGAACGGGTTACGCAGCTGTGCGGCATCAGCCGCGAGATGCAGGACGAATTTGCCGTGACCTCGCAGGCGAAGGTGGCGGCGGCGCAGGCGGCGGGGCGGTTTGATGCCGAGATCGTGCCGATTACCGCCGTCAAGCTGGTCAAGGACCGCGCGACCGGGGCGGTCAGTGAGGCCGTGGTCACGCTGAGCCGTGATGAGGGCAACCGGCCCGGCACCACGGCAGCCGCGTTGGCCGGGCTGAAGCCGGTGCGCGCGGGCGGGGTGGTGACGGCGGGCAACGCGAGCCAGTTGTCCGATGGCGCCGCAGCGCTGGTGATGATGGAGCGGCGCGAGGCCGAGCGGCGCGGGTTGGCGATCCTTGGCACCTATCGCGGCATGGCGGTCGCTGGTTGCGCGCCAGAGCTGATGGGGCTGGGGCCGGTTCATGCCGTGCCGATCCTGCTGCGCCGCGCCGGGCTGAGCGTGGCCGACATCGACCTGTGGGAGTTGAACGAGGCTTTCGCGGCGCAGGCCCTGCCATGCATCCGCGATCTTGGGCTTGACCCCGCGCGGGTCAATGTCGACGGCGGGGCGATTGCGGTCGGCCACCCCTACGGGATGACCGGGGCGCGGCTGGCAGGCCATTCGCTGATCGAGGGCAAGCGGCGCGGGTTGCGCTATGCCGTGGTCACCATGTGCGTTGGCGGCGGCATGGGGGCGGCGGGGTTGTTCGAGATTGGTTGATCTGGGGGGGTGACCAAGTGTCCGAACATCGGACACACATTTTTATTACGTATTTTCTAATAGTTACCAATTCTTGTTAACTGTCCGGAAAGGTATTGCAAGGACCGTGCATGTGGCCCCATCGCACGGGGGTTTCACACCCCCACGCCGCCAGGGCGGCTCCCCCGTGGAGTATTTCTGCCAAGATGAAGCGAAATTTTAATCGAATTGTCGGGAGGAGCGGTGACATCGCGGGCGGTGCTGACCGGGGCTCGTTTGGGGCTGAGCGGCGGAGGCCGGGATGAAAGCAGGCAGGGAG
>JANXPK010000268.1 GCA_025357355.1 Rhodobacterales bacterium | reverse complement strand
CCGCGGCGGATGTCGGTGGTCTCGTCGCGATAATTGGGCAGACGGCCCGCGTCATACTGTGTTTGACGCCGGGCACGTGCCACCATCAGGGCATGCAGGCGCAGGCCAAAACGGCTTTGCAGTTCGGCCAGAAACACCAGTGCTTCGGGTGTCAGAACCTGTGCCACGCCGGGGACTTGACGAAGCACGAGAGGAGCTGCGGCAGCGACAGGGCGGTCAAGCGGCATGGGGTTCCCTTTCAAGAGCACTGGTGTGTTAGGTCACTCTAGTAATGTCACGCTGCATGTGCATTAGATTCTATGCATATTGGGGTTTCGATTGGGTACGCTTGTCAGTTAGGTCGCAGGGTTCTGGCGCAGTTGTAAGGTTTGTCACAATGTCAAGACGCGGTGAAAAGCTGATCATCGGGCAAAGGCTCAAGGTGTTGCGGCAATCCTTGGGCCTGACGCAAGGCCAGATGGCGGCGCAGCTGGGGGTTTCGGCGAGCTATATCACGCTGATCGAGGCGGATCAGCGCCCGGCCTCCGCGACGCTGCTGCTCAAATTGGCTGAGGTCTATGACCTGAACGTCTCGGAACTGGCGCCGAGTGCCAACGCGCAGCTGACATCAGACTTCGAGGCGGCGCTGAAGGACCCGGCCCTGGAGGCTGGGGTGGTGTCGCGGGCGGAGATCGAGGCGGTGCTGCAAGCCTCGCCCCGGATCGCACAGGCATTGGTCCGGCTGCATGAACGCTTCAGCCTGCAAGCCTTGCTTCAGATGTCCGACGCGAACCCGCTGACCGACCGTGACAAGGTCGAGGCGCTGGCGGATGCCTCGCGGCCCGTGGAGGCGGTGCGCAACTGGCTATACGACAACCGCAACTATCTGGACGGGCTGGACCGCGAGGCGGAAGGCATGGCCGAGGAGCTGGGCCTGCAGCGCGCCGTGCCGCATGTGGAACTGACCGGGCGGCTGGCGGAGCATGGCATCCGGGTGCGGGTACTGCCGGCCAATGTGATGGGCGAGCAGCTCAGGCGGTTCGACCCGCATCGGCGTGAGTTGATGCTGTCGGAGCTTTTGGCCGAGCCGAGCCGGCGGTTTCAGGTTGGGGTCTTGCTGGCCCGGCTGGAGCAAGACCCGCTGATCGTGCAGACGCTGGAGGCGTCGGGGCTAAGCGATCCTTCGGCGCTGATCCTTGCCCGGGTGACGGTGGCGAATTACTTCGCTGCCGCGCTGCTGATGCCCTACCGGCGGTTTCTGGCGGCCTGTGAAAGCCTGCGCTACGATGTGGAACTGATCAGTCACCGCTTTGGCACCAGCTATGAGCAGACCGCGCATCGGATGTCGACCTTGCAGCGGCCGGATGCGCGGGGGATACCGTTCTTCTTTGTGCGGGTGGACCGGGCTGGCAATATCTCGAAACGGTTCTCGGCCGGGCGGTTTGCGATCTCGCGGTTTGGCGGGACCTGTCCATTGTGGAACATCCATGCGGCGTTCGAAGGTCAGGATCAGGTGCAGACCCAGATCATCCGCATGCCGGAGGGGGCGAGTTATTTCAGTTTTGCCCGCACCGTCACGCGGTCGGGGGGCAGTCATGCGGCCCCGAGCCCGCGCTTTGCGATCGGGTTGGGCTGCGATGTGGCTTACGCACCACGGCTGGTTTATGCGGACGGGATCGACATGGGGCGCGTGAAGCCGGTCGATATCGGGCTCAACTGCTATCTGTGCGAACGGGCCAACTGCGCCTCGCGCGCCCATGCGCCGATCAACCGGCGGCTGGCGGTGAATGAGCGGGAGCATAGCCTGGCCATCCTGCGGTTCGAGGGCGAGTAGGGTCGTTTGGTCCGAGGTTCGGACCGACTTGAATATATAATTAGATCAATTGGTTACAGTTTTCTGTTAACCTGATTTTAACTTTTGGCTCTGGATTGAAACGCGCGACATCGCCTGACAGATGACTGGCTTGGGCCTTTCATCCTCTCAACCAGCGCTGTCAGAGGGCAATGCCTGACCGCCGGGTGGGCATCAATCGGTTTCGGTCAAAGCTTTATGGTAGAGGTCCCCAGTCGGCAAGCTTTGCGACGACGGTAGGGAATGCCCGCCCAGGGGGGCGGTCGGGCATTGCCCGGCGCTTCGCTTGTCACCGGGCAAGAAGACGAATCGGATTGGTGGATCTGGAAGCTCTTGCGCAACTCTTCGGCCTGGCCAGAAGACGCACCCTTCCCGGCGGCCTTGGTTAGGTAATCGTGCAGAATTCGCTGTGCAGCAGCCGCACGATCCGCACAGTGCTGCCGTCCTTGACCGAATAGATCACGTTGCGGCCGTCGCGCTGCGTCGTCACCAGACCGTCAGCGCGCAGACGGGCCAGTTGTTTGGACACCTCGGCTTGCGACAGGCCCAGCATCGCCTCCATCTCGCCCACGGTCGCCGGGGCCTCGGCCAGACGGCACAAGAGCACCAGCCGCGCCGGATGGGACAGCGATTTGAGAAACTGCGTCGTGGTCGTCGCCCGGTCGAGCATTTGGGCGGCAAAGCCTTGCGGCGGTGGCAGTTCATTCATGGCGCGATCCTTTATGACAACTGCAAGCGGTCTGAGGCCAATTCTTCCCGCGACTTGCCACCGCCGCAAGCTGTTCCAGCGGCTTGCGGTGAATTGTTCCGACACCTTCTCAGGGTTTGTAAAGATGCCAGTAATGGTATATGTAAAAATCGGAATGTTCAAGGACCGTGGCATCGGGCCGGTTCTGGCTTCATCGGGGGGAAAGATGGCGCATATCTTTGTACTGGGGGCAGGTCTCGGCGGGTCGATCATGGCCTATGAACTGGCCGACCAGATCGGTCCGGGCGACAAGATCACCGTGGTCACCAAGGACCCGAAATACCACTTTGTCCCGTCGAACCCTTGGATTGCGGTGGGCTGGCGCGAGCGGGCCGACATCTCGGTCGATCTGGCGGGTCCGATGGCCAAGAAGGGCATCGAGTTCATCACCACGGCGGCCGAGCGGCTTTACCCCGAGGAAAACCGTCTGCAACTGATCGACGGGCGCAGCATTTCTTATGACTACATCGTGCTGGCCACCGGGCCGGAGCTGGCCTTTGACGAGATCGAAGGGCTGGGGCCGGACGGGCACACCCAGTCGATCTGCCATATCGACCACGCCGAAAAGGCTCATGTCGCGTTCGAGGCATTCTGCACGACGCCGGGGCCGATCGTGGTGGGGGCGGTGCAGGGGGCGTCATGTTTCGGGCCGGCCTACGAGTTCACCTTTATCCTGGAAACCGCCCTGCGCCGGGCCAAGATCCGCGACAAGGTGCCGATGACCTTTGTTACGGCCGAGCCCTATATCGGCCATCTGGGGCTGGACGGGGTGGGCGACACCAAGGGGCTTTTGGAATCCGAGATGCGCGGCAAGCACATCAAATGGATCACCAGTGCGCGCGTCAAGAAGGTCGAGCCGGGCAAGATGACGGTCGAAGAGATCGCCGATGACGGCAGCGTCAAGGCGACACGGGAATTGCCCTTTGCCTATTCGATGCTGCTGCCGGCGTTCCGCGGCATCAAGGCGGTGGCGGGGATCGAGGGGTTGAGCAATCCGCGCGGCTTCACCATCGTCGACAAGTTCCAGCGCAATCCGAAGTACAAGAACATCTATGCCGTGGGCGTTTGCGTGGCGATCCCGCCGATCGGCCCGACGCCAGTGCCGTGCGGCGTGCCCAAGACCGGCTTCATGATTGAAAGCATGGTGACGGCGACCGCGCTGAACATCGGCCAGTGCCTGCGCGGGGCAGAGCCGGACAATGTCGGTACCTGGAACGCGGTATGTCTCGCCGATTTCGGCGACAGCGGTGTGGCCTTCGTGGCCCAGCCGCAGATACCGCCGCGCAATGTCAACTGGTCATCCTCGGGCAAGTGGGTGCATCTGGCCAAGGTCGGGTTCGAGAAATACTTCCTGCGCAAGGTCCGCAAGGGCAAAAGCGAGCCCTATTACGAAAAGGCCGCGATGAAGATGCTGGGGATCGGGAAGCTGAAGGAAGTGGTCAAGGTCTGATCCGGCGGCGCACTCAGTTTCATGACAGGAAGAAAAGTTGACACCCGGAGGGGAGGCACTAGTCTGCGCTTGAACGGGCGTGACTCGGGGTCCGTCCAGGGGAGAATGTCATGACCAAACGCATTGCTGTCATCGGGGCCGGGCCGTCTGGTCTGGCCCAGTTGCGCGCCTTTCAGTCGGCCAGGACGAAGGGCCTCGATATTCCCGAGGTGGTCTGCTTTGAAAAGCAGGAGAACTGGGGCGGGTTGTGGAATTACAGCTGGCGCACCGGTCTGGATGACTATGGCGAGCCGGTGCACAACGGCATGTACCGCTATCTGTGGTCGAACGGCCCGAAGGAGGGGCTGGAGTTTGCCGACTATTCGTTCGAGGAGCATTTCGGCAAGCAGATCGGGTCTTATCCGCCGCGCGCCGTGCTTTACGACTATATCGAGGGGCGGGTGAAGAAGGCCGGGGTGCGCGACTGGATCCGCTTTCGCACGCCGGTGCGGCACGTTCAGTACAATGCCGCGACGGGCAATTTCACCGTGACGGCGCATGATCTGAAGGCCGACCGGATGTACGCCGAGGAGTTCGACCATGTTGTTGTTGCCTCGGGCCATTTCTCGACCCCGAATGTGCCGGAGTTTCCGGGCTTTCCCACCTTCAACGGTCGCATCCTGCACGCCCATGATTTCCGCGACGCGATGGAGTTCAAGGACCGCGACATCTTAATCGTCGGCACCTCGTATTCGGCTGAGGACATCGGCTCGCAATGCTGGAAATACGGCTGCAAGTCGGTGACGGTGTCGCACCGGACCGCCGCGATGGGGTTCGACTGGCCGGCGAACTGGCAGGAAGTACCGCTATTGACCCATGTCGATACCAATACCGCGTATTTCAAGGACGGCACCTCGAAGCGGGTCGACGCCATCATCCTGTGCACCGGCTATCAGCACCACTTTCCGTTCCTGCCCGACGATCTGCGCCTGAAAACCCGCAACCGGCTGGCTACGTCCGACCTTTATAAGGGCGTCGCCTGGGTTCATAACCCCAAGCTGTTCTTCCTGGGGATGCAGGACCAGTGGTTCACCTTCAACATGTTCGACGCCCAGGCGTGGTGGGTGCGCGACGTCATCATGGGGCGGATCGCGGTGCCGGCGGACAAGGCAGAGCGGCTGTCGGATGTGGCCGCGCGGGTGGCGGGTGAGGATGCGGGGAGCGACGCGCATGACGCCATCCACTATCAGGGCGAGTACGTGAAAGAACTGATTGGCGAAACCGACTATCCCGCCTTTGACGTGGATGGCGCTTGCGCGGCGTTCTTTGAGTGGAAGCAGCACAAGAAAGACGGCATCATGACGTTCCGCGATCATGCCTACCGGTCAGTGATCACCGGCACAATGGCGCCCCTGCACCACACGCCTTGGCAGGACGCGCTGGAAGATTCGATGGCAAGCTACCTGCGGTCTTGAGTGTCCCCGAGAGGGACGCGCGCCAATGTCAATGAAGTCAAAGGTTTGGCTTTTGCATTTCACCAGACGTTAACCCGGCCCGCGCGGCTACCCTATCGCAGGGTCCGGGCGGGGCCGGTTTGGGCGTGGCGGCCCGCATGTCCGTGAAACTTTCTTTCCGCACGATGAAATCCATCTAGCCTAAACGGCCATGCCGTGGTTTTCTTGGCGGCGACGGCTGAAAGCCGCGCGAACCAACGGGAGTGGGACAGATGACAATGGAGATTGACGCTGGGCAGGCGGGCGGCAGCCAGCTTGTCCGGGCCTTGGATTGGAAGGGGGCTTTCTGGGTTGCCGCCGGGGTGCCGCCGCTGGTGCTGTTCTCAATCGGCGGCATCGCAGGCGTTGCGGGCAAGATGGCCTTTGTGGTCTGGATCCTGTCGATGCTCATGGGGTTTCTGCAAAGCTTCACCTATGCCGAGATCGCGGGCTTGTTCGGCAACAAGTCGGGCGGCGCCTCGGTCTATGGGGCGACGGCGTGGCTGCGCTATTCCAAGCTGATCGCGCCCCTGTCGGTGTGGTGCAACTGGTTCGCGTGGTCGCCGGTGCTGTCACTGGGCTGCGTCATCGCGTCGGGCTATATCCTGAACGCGTTGTTCCCGATCCCGGCGGCAGATGCGCCGGCGGTGCTGGCCTGGGTCACGGCCCATGTGGCGGATTACACCGCCGCGACCCAGTCCGTGGTGGCCTATATCGCCGCAAATGCCGGGACTGCCCCGGCGGATGCCATCAAGGCAGTGGCCTCGGCGGACGGCGTGGCGGCCCTGACCCCGGCGATCCGGGCATGGGAGGCGCTGAGGATCAACATTCCCGGCCTTGGCGCCCTGCATTTCAACGCCACCTTCGGCATCGGTGCCCTGCTGATGCTGATCATGTTCGCCATACAGCATCGCGGCATCGCCTCGACCGCGCGGGCGCAGCGCATATTGGCCATCGTCGTGCTGGTGCCGCTCTTGCTGGTCGGTCTGGTGCCGATCCTGACGGGGGCCATTCAAACCACCAATATCACCGGACTGTTGCCGCCGTCGGGCAGCTATTCGGGTCTGGACGGGGTGTGGAACAATGGCGGCTGGACGCTGTTTCTGGGGGCGATGTTCATTGCGGCCTGGTCGACCTACGGCTTTGAAACGGCGGTGTGCTATACGAGCGAACTGCGCAACCCCAAGACCGACACCTTCAAGGCGATCTTCTTTTCCGGTCTGATGTGCGCGGTGTTCATGATCATGATCCCCTTCGCGTTTCAGGGCGTTTTGGGGCAGGGTCCGGGCACAGGCATGCTGGCGCCCAGCATCGTCGATGGCACCGGCGTGGCCGAGGCGTTGGGCGGGCTGGTCGGGCATAACCATGTGATCACCCAGCTTTTCGTGATCCTGATGATCCTGGCGCTGTTCCTGGCGATCATGACCGCGATGGCAGGCTCGTCGCGCACCCTCTACCAGGGGTCGAAGGACGGCTGGTTGCCGCGCTATCTGAGCCATGTGAACGGCAATGGCGCGCCGACCGGTGCGATGTGGACCGATTTCTGTTTCAACCTGTTCCTCTTGGCTTTGGCTTCGGACGCCAGCGGGTATTTCTATGTGCTGGCCATCTCGAACGTGGGCTACATCATCTTCAACTTCCTCAACCTCAACGCAGGCTGGATCCACCGGATCGACTCGGGCAACATCCCGCGCCCGTGGAAAGCGCCGGCGTTCCTGATCGGGCTGAATACCGTGCTGGCCTTCGTCAACGCGCTGTTCCTGGGGGCCGGGGCCAAAGTCTGGGGCTATCAGGGGGCGTTGTGGTCGGGATTGGTGTTTGCCGCTCTGATCATCCCGGTCTTTGCCTTCCGCCACTACATGCAGGACGGCGGGCAGTTCCCGCCGCAGGCGATGGTCGAACTGGGCCTGAAGGATGGCGACATGGGCGAGCGCAAGGCCGGTTTGCTGCCCTATCTGGCGCTGCTGGGCGGGGCGGCGGTGGTGCTGTTGTCCAACTGGTACTTCCAGCTTCCAGCCTGAACAGCGGTTGCCGGAAAAGGGGCGCTGCGGCGCCCCTTTTTCATGGCTGGGGTCGCAGTTTTGTTTGCTGGCAAGAAAATATGTTGCACTTGAGTATTGCTTTTTGCGCCACTTCCTTTCAAGGTTTCGCCGACACCGCGATGTGGGGAGGCTCAACCAATGACCAATTCCTGGCGATTCTCTGCCCTGATGGACCGCCACCGCGCGCTCGGCTCCAATCTGGAAGACTGGTCGGGCATGGGCACGGCATGG
>JANXPK010000264.1 GCA_025357355.1 Rhodobacterales bacterium | reverse complement strand
CCCGCAGGAAGCCGTTGTGCATCCAGAAATTGACGAAGGCATGGCCGTGCGCGCCCTCGGATTGGGCGATCTCGTTTTCATGGTGGGGGAATTGCAGGTCCAAGCCCCCGCCGTGGATATCAAACGAGCCGCCCAAGAGTTCATAGCTCATGGCCGAGCATTCGATGTGCCAGCCCGGCCGCCCTTTGCCCCAAGGCGAATCCCAGCCCGGCAGGTCGGCGTCGGAGGGTTTCCACAGTACGAAGTCCATCGGGTCTTCCTTGAACGGGGCGACCTCGACCCGCGCCCCCGCGATCATGTCATCGACCGACCGGCCCGACAGCTTGCCGTAATCGGCATAAGAGCGCACGCGGAACAGCACATGCCCCTCGCGGACATAGGCGTGGCCCGAGACGATCAGGTTTTCGATCATCGCCACCATTTGCGGGATAAATTCGGTGGCGCGCGGCTCGAAGGTGGGCGGCAGCGCGCCCAGGGCGTTCATGTCGGCGTGATACCAGCCGATGGTTTCGTCGGTCCGCTCGTGGATCAGCGCCTCCAGCGGGCGGGGGTCACCGGCGGCCTTGCGGGCCTGAGCGGTGGCGTTGATCTTGTCGTCGACGTCGGTGAAGTTGCGGACATAGGTCACGTGATCCGGCCCATAGACATGACGCAGCAGGCGGTAGAGGACGTCGAACACCACGACGGGCCTTGCGTTGCCAAGATGGGCGCGGTCATAGACGGTGGGGCCGCAGACATACATCCGCACGTTCGAGGGATCGAGCGGCGTGAAGACCTCTTTCGTCCGGGTCTTGGTGTTGTGCAGGCGGATCATGTTCTCAGACCTTATCAAAGCGCAAACGAGCGCCGCGGCGGGTCTAGCAACTTCGTCCGATTTAGGGAACAGAAGAACGCCCGCGCGACGATGTCAGCGGGTAATGCAGCAAATGAGGGTTGCAGTGTTCTTCATGGCGCCCCGGATAGCCGATTTTTGCGCCTAGGCCAAGGCTTTTGAAGTGTCCGCATGTGGACACTTTGGGAAATCGTTACCAATCAAGGGCTTGCCATTTTCCATTCACCACTTCTTAACCCCTTGCCCGCAAGCCGCGGCGTCATCATCATGGTGCCATGACCCGCGCCGTCGTCAACGCCCATGCTGCCGGCCTGCCCGGCGCCGCCCGCTCCGATCCCTGGGGCGGCGGCCATGACGCCTGGAAAGTCGGCGGCAAGCTTTTTGCCGTGGTCGGTGCCAGCGAGGAAAACGGCGTCAACGTGAAATGCGTCGATGTCGAGACGGCGGCCTTGCTGATCGACATGGGCCACGCCCGACCGGCGCCGTATTTCCACAAAAGCTGGGTGCGCATCCCCTGGGGTCTGGTGGACGAGGCCGAACTTTGCGAGCGCATCACCCTGTCCTACACCACGATCCGCAAGGGCCTGCCCAAGAAGGTGCAGGCAGCACTCGGGGGCGATGCGCCCTGATGCCGTTGCAGAACCGCGTCCTGCCAACGGGAGAGATCGTCGCCGACCCGGCACGCGGGCTTTTCACCGGCAACCGGGGTTGCCTGCATGACGATCAGCGTCAGTTGCGCCGGGCGCGGTGGAAGTCCAAGGCCTGGATCATCTGCGCCTTGCAGTACAAAGGCTGGCAGCGGACCCTGATGACGCCGCGCAGCTGGACCGAGCTGTTCTTTCTGGACGAGGCCGTGGCCCTCGCCGCCGGTCACCGTCCGTGCGCCCTTTGCCGTCGCGATGCCTTCAAAGCCTTCGCCCGGGCCTTTGGCGGGTTAAGTGCGCCCGAGATCGACGCCGCCCTTCACGCCGCCCGCATCGGTCCAGCCCGCCAGCAGCGCCGCTATCAGGCCGATCCTTTCAGCCTGCCGGCAGGTGCATTTATCCTGCAC
>JANXPK010000257.1 GCA_025357355.1 Rhodobacterales bacterium | reverse complement strand
CGTCGCCAATGGCTATCCGATCTCACTGGTGGCGGGGCGCGAGGACGTGATGCGGATGTTCCGCTATGGCGGCGCCTCGCATGGCGGGACCTATACGGCGCATTCGGTGAGCTTGGCGGCGGCGGAGGAGTGTCTGCGGATCCTGGACGAGACACCAGCACTGGAGACGCTGGCGGGGCATGGAACGGCGCTGATGGCGGGGATTTCGGGGATATTGAACGCGCGGGGGATCGTGCATTCCTATACCGGGCATCCGTCGATGTTCGGGTTGTTCTTTGCCGAAAAGGCGCCGGACAACTACCGGGACTGGAAGACCAGCGACTACAGTTTCTACGACGCGATGGCCTATTATCTGCATGATCTGAAGATCATCGTGGAACCCGACAGCCGCGAGCCGTGGTTCATGTGCGAGGCGCATGGGACCGATGCCGGTTGTCTGGCGGAAACGCTGGCGGCTGTCGAGCAGGCGGTGGACCTGACGCTGGACCAGTTGGAACGCGAGGCAAAGCTGGCGTGACCTATGATGCGGTGATCATCGGGGCGGGGCATAACGGGCTGGTGGCGGCCTGCTATCTGGCGCGGGCGGGTATGAAGGTCTGCGTGGTCGAGAAGAACGACTGGGTGGGTGGCGCTGCTGTCAGCCGCGAGCTGTTTCCGGGGTTCACCTATTCCAACTGCTCCTATGTGTCGAGCCTGTTTCGGCCCGAGATCATGCGCGATCTGGAATTGCCGAAACATGGGCTGCAGATCCTGCCCTATGAGGGCGGGGCGGTGTTCAAGGAGGACGGCGGCTATCTTGGCATGTTCCGCGATCATGATGCCAACCGCCGCGAGTTTGCCCGCCATTCGCCGCACGATGCCGAGGCCTATGACCGCTATGCGCGCGACGTGCTGCGGTTTTGCCGGTTCATCCGGCCGCTGCTGATGCGGACGCCACCCGATCCGTCCTCATTCAAGCCGCGCGATCTGGCCGAGATGCTGTGGCTCGGTCGCAAGCTGGGCGAGATGTCGGAGCGGCAACTGGCCGAGTTGGTGCGGTTCTGGACGATGTCGATCGCCGATTTTCTGGACGAGTATTTCGAAAGCCCAGTGATCAAGGGCTATCTGGCGGTGTCGGCGATCATCGGCACGGCTTTTGGGCCGATGAGTCCGGGTTCGGCCTATGTTCTGCTGCATCACTACATGGGCGATGTGGATGGCAATGTCGGCGCCTGGGGCTATGCGCGCGGCGGGATGGGGGCAATCACGCAGGCGTTGTCACGGTCGCTGGTGGCGGCGGGCGGGGAGATACGGGTGGGGTCGGGCGTCGAGCGGGTGTTAGTGCGGGGCGGGCGGGCGGTGGGGGTGGCGCTCGCCAATGGCGATGAGGTGCGGGGCAAGCGGGTCATTTCCAACATGGATGTGAAACGGACGTTCCTGAAGCATGTCGATGAAGTTGATTTGCCGGGGGAGTTTGTCAAGCGAGTCAAAGCGTTCAAGATCAGGGGGTCGTCGGGCAAGCTGAACATCGCCCTGGACGCGGCGCCGGTGTTTCCCGCTCTGCCCGAAGGGGCGCCGAATCTGAAGGGCGACTTGCATTTCACCGACAGCATCGAACGGATGGAGCGGGCTTACGACGACTGGAAAGCGGGCCATTTCAGCCGCGATCCGTTTCAGGATGTGATGATCCCGACAATGATCGATCCAACGATGACCCCGCCGGGCAAGCACTTCATGTCGTGTTTCGTACAATACGCGCCGCCGAAAATTGAAGGGGGCGAATGGAGCGATGCAGACCGCGATGCCTTTGGTGCAACCTGTCTGGACCAGATCGAGAAATACTCGCCCGGCTTCAAGAACAAGGTGTTGCACGTCGAAGTTCGCACGCCGCGTGAACTTGAGGCCGAGGTTGGTCTGACCGAGGGCAACATCTTTCAGGGCGAGCTGACCTTTGACCAGTTGCTGTTCAACCGCCCGGTGCCGGGTTACGCGCAGTACCGCTCGCCCATCCGCGATCTGTGGTTGTGCGGATCATCCACCCATCCCGGTGGCGGGGTGATGGGCGCGCCGGGGCGCAATGCGGCGGCCGAAGTGCTGCGCGAGGCCGGACTGCGCCCGACGATGAGGGATGCCTATGCCGTCCTTTGACGCCATCCTGATCGGCGGCGGCACCAACGGGCTGGCCTGTGCGGCGCGGCTGGCCATGAAAGGGCGGCGGGTGGTCGTGCTGGAGGCAGGGGCAGAGGTTGGCGGGGGTGCAGGCAGCCGCGAATTCGCGCCGGGTTATGTGGCCCCGTCGCTGGCCCATACCACGCGGGGGCTGGATGCCCGGGTGGTGGCAGGGATGGATCTGGCGCGGCATGGGTTGGTGTTTCACCCTGCCCTGCCGACAGTCGTTCTGGGACCGGAGCCCCTGACCGTGCAGCGCGGCAAGACCTCGGGGCCGGATGCGGCAGCCTATGCGGCGCTGATGGCGCGGTTGGGCGAGTTTGCGCGGGTTCTGGCGCCGTTCCGGGCACTGACGCCGCCACGGCTGACCACCACGGGCAACGAATGGGGACGGCTGGCGCGGTTGGGTTTGGGCATCCGGGCATTGGGCAAGGCCGAATTCCGCGAGTTTCTGCGGATGATCCTGATCAACATCGCCGATGTTGCCGAGGACGAGTTGAGCGATGACCGGCTGAAAGGGTTGCTGGCGTTTGATGCGACGCTGGGGGCGTGGCTGGGGCCACGCTCGCCCAACTCGCTGATCTTGCTGCTCAATCAGTTGGCTATTGGGCCGGACACGTTGATGCCCAAGGGCGGCATGGCGGCGGTGGCGCAGGCTATGGCGCGGGCGGCGGAGGCGGCGGGGGTCCACTTGAGGTGCAATGCGACGGTGGCGCGGGTGGTGGTCGAGGGCGAGAGGGCGGTCGGGGTGGAACTGACTTCGGGCGAGGTGATCCGGGCTGAGACCGTGGTTTCCGCAATCTCGCCGCGACTGACGTTTCAGCAATTGGTCGGGCCACGGCATCTGGATGCGGGGTTCTTTGCGCGGGTGTCGCACATCCGGTCGCGCGGCGCGGTGGCCAAGCTGCATCTGGCGCTGAGCGGTGCGCCGGGCGTGCCTGACCTGCGGGCGCGGATGGTGGTGGCGCCATCGGTTCGCGCGGTTGAAGAGGCGTTCAATCCGGTGAAATACGGCGAGGTGCCCAAGGCGCCGGTGCTGGAGTTCGTGCTGCCCTCGGCCTTTGAGGCGGGGGTGGCGCCGGAGGGGCACCACGTGTTGTCGGCGAATGTGCAGTTTGCGCCCCATGCGCCGAAGGCCGCGTTGGCGGCGGCGCGGACCGAGATGTTGGAAAACACGCTGGCCGTGCTGGAGGCGCATGTGCCGGGGTTGCGGGGGCTCGTCGTGGGAGCCGAGATGTTGATGCCGCAGGACATCGAGGCGCGGTTTGGCATGGTTGGCGGCAACTGGCATCATGGCGAGTTGGCGGTCGAGCAGATGCTGTTTCTGCGGCCACTGCGCGAGGCGGCGCAATATGCCACGCCGGTGGCGGGGCTTTTTCTGGCGGGGGCAGGGTCGCATCCGGGTGGCGGGATCAACGGGGCGGCGGGGTGGAACGCGGCGGAGCGGGTGTTGGCGCATGGATGATCTGAGCCATTTCAACACGCCGCTGTGGCAGACGCCATTTCACCCGCGGATCGCGGCGCTGAACCAGTTGAACCGCTGGGGGCCGTGGGCGGGGTATATGGCAGCGCTGTGCCTGGGCGACAGTGCGATGGAGTATACGGCGATCCGCAATGGCGCCTCGGTTTACGATCTGTGCCCGATGGTGAAGTACCGCGTTACCGGGCCGGAGGCGGCGGCCTATCTGAACCGGCTGACGCTGCGCGATGCGGGCAAATTGCCGGTAGGATCCGTGCACTACACCGCCTGGTGCGATGACGAGGGGCGCGTGTTGGACGACGGCACGCTGTTTCGCCACGGGCCGGACGACTATCTGATCTGCTGTCA
>JANXPK010000212.1 GCA_025357355.1 Rhodobacterales bacterium | reverse complement strand
CGTCTGTTCAACGACCATCGGGACGAGGGTATTCATGTAGTGGTCAATCGGATCGCGCATGGGAAAACCTGCCTCTTTGTCGCCTGGATGATTATCGGGTGTTGCTTGCCAGAGTCTTAGTGGCGCGAACCGGGGGCTGCAAGAGTGGCGGGAAAAAACCCTGGTGAAACCGGGCGGGCGGCAGACTTTGGGGATTTGAATGGGCCGGTCTCGGTCAGCGCCTCGCGGTGCCGAACACTTGCCACGCCAGCAGCACTCTCGCGCTCGCCGTCACCAGACACAGGGCCCCGAACAGCCATCCCAGCGGGGCAAACAGGCCCGGCCACAGGCAGACGGCGGCGAAAAAGGCGATGGTTTCGCTGCCTTCCAAAAGACCGGCAGTGAAGTAGAGCGATTTCTCGCCACGGGAAGTGGTCGTCAACCCGTGCTTTTCCGCCAGTACCGCGTAGCCCAGAAAACTTGCGCCGTTTACGTAAAAACTTAGCAACACAAATCCCGCCGCTACCGCGTTCATGCCCGGATCGCGCAACGCGAAGGCGAAGGGTATTGCACCGTAGAACAGAAAATCGGCGGTGATGTCGAGAAAACCACCGAAGTCGGTCTTGTGCCCCGCCCGGGCGATGGCGCCGTCCAGACCGTCGGCGATCCGGCTGGACAAAAGCGGCACCAACGCGAGCCATCCCGGCAGACCCAGACCAATCATCGCGGCCGATGCGAGGCCGAGCCCCAGACCCAGAACCGTCATGCGATCAGCCTGCCAGCCACGGTCGGACAGCCACCGGCCCCATCGGTTCAGGACGGGGTCGATTATCCGGCGCGCCAGACCATCCAGCATCAAATTCTCCTAAAGCGTGACAGCTGTCTGTGGCGTCACCTGGCAACAGCACCGGGCCGCAAAGCAGGGGGCTTCGACAGATGGTCCGAACCTCGGACCGTGTATTTTATTGTTATATTTCATATAGATACAATTTTTCATTAACCCGATTTAAAGGATTTCGCCGCCTGATCGTCTCGCGCGCGGCCTCCAATTGCCGCTTCACCGCGCCAGCACAAGGTCGGCTCTCAGTCCGCCCAGCCCTTCGCTTTCACCCAGGCGCAGCGTGCCGCCGTGATTGCGCGCGATGTCCGCCGCAATCGACAGGCCAAGCCCGACACCGCCACCCTGGTTGGGATTGCGCGCGGCGTCCAGCCGGGTAAAGGGCAAAAGTGCCTCGTCGCGCTTATTCTTGGGAATGCCCGGCCCGTCGTCTTCGACTGACAAGCGCAGCGACCGGTCGGTCAGCGCATAACTCAACACCGCCCGGCTGCCATAGCGCACGGCATTGCCGACCAGATTGTCCAAGGCGCGGATCAGCGCCTGAGGTCTGGCCCGCACGGTGCCAGAACCGCTGCACGCCCCCAGCGACACATCCAGGCCGCCGCGCCGGGCCTTGTCGACCACCTGCGCGACCAGCGTGGCCGGATCGACGTTTGCGCTTTCCTCCAGCGCGTCGCCACGGGCAAACGCCAGAAACTCGTCCACCAGCCGCGCCATATCCTCGACGTCGCGCCGCAATGCCGCCGTCTCCTCATCATCCGGCAATAGCGACAGGCCAAGGTTCAGCCGTGTCAAAGGCGCACGCAAGTCATGGCTGACCCCCGACAGCATCAGGGTGCGCTGTTCAATCTGGCGTTCAATGCGTGCCCGCATGTCCAGAAACGCCGAGCCTGCCGCCCGAACCTCGGTGGCGCCGCGCGGTTTGTAGGGCAGGTTCTGCCCGCGCCCGAACGCCTCGGCCGCAGCGGCCAGCCGGGTGATCGGCGACAACTGGTTGCGCAGAAAGACGTAGGACACCGCCGTCATCAAGACCGAGGCAAGCGCTGTCAGCACCAGCAATTGGTGCGGATTGGAGGCCGTCACCCGGCCGCGCGACAGCGATACCTGCATCGGGCCCCAAGCCGTGGTCAGCCAAAGCCGCACATCGCGTGAGCTTGATTGCAGATCGACCGCCAGCACTTGCGGCAAGCCGTCATGCAGGGTGGTGCCGACATCGCGGCCCGACAGATCCCAAAAGTCGCGAAGATCGCCGGCTGGGGCTGAGGTGGTTGCGGGCAGGTCCACCGTCATCGCCAGGTCGTCGGCGATTGCCTTGGCCGCCACCTGCGCATCTGCAAGCGAGGCAGAACCGTCAACGGCACCCAGCAGATGTTGCTCCTCCAGCAACACTCCGCGCGACAATTGCTGGGTCACGCCGTCGAAATGGCGCTGAATGAAGACGATGGAAACCACCAGCTGAATCGTGACGATGGGCACGATCAGGATCAAAGCGGCCCGTCCGAACAGGCTGCGTGGCAGATAATTCTTCAAGCGAAAGGCCATATATTCATCCTAGACCGTTTCGGCCCGAAATGGGAACCGGTTAAGCGGTTTGCACTGGCTGGGTCACAAAAAGTTGGACCGTCGCCGGAGGTTCTGCCAGGGTCCCGCTGGTCTGCCGGGCACAATATGCCAAGGAACACTATGCCCAAACCTGTGCCCAACCTTGTGTCCGATGATGGCCCGCCAATCCGTTTGATCCGCGCCGATAACCCCTCACCACTTACCGGGCCTGGCACGAATACCTACCTGCTTGGGATGGGTGAGGTGGCGGTGATCGACCCTGGGCCCGATCTGGACGGCCATTTCGCCGCCCTGATGCGGGCGCTGCAACCGGGAGAGCGCGTCAGCCATATCCTTTTGACCCATGCCCATCTGGACCATTCCGCGCTGGTGCCGCGTCTGGCCGATGCGACCGGGGCCGAAGTGTTGGCCTTCGGTCCGGCCGACAGCGGCCGCAGCGCCACGATGCAGGGCCTGGCCGCGCAAGGGTTGTCCGGCGGCGAAGGTGCCGACCCAGGCTTCGCGCCGGACTGCCAACTTGCGGATGGCGCGCGTTTGACGGTGGGCGGATGGGAGGTCGAGGCGCTGCATCTGCCGGGCCATATGGGCTGCCATTTGGGATTTGCGGTGGCCGACGTGCTATTCTCGGGCGATCACGTGATGGGATGGTCCACCACGCTGGTTTCGCCGCCGGATGGCGACATGGCGGCCTATATGGCCTCATTGCACCGGCTGACCTCGCGCGGTTGGCGACGGATGTATCCCGGCCACGGCCCGTCTGTCGATGACCCGGCGGGGCGGCTGGCCGCGTTGATTGCGCACCGGCTGGCGCGCGAAGCGGCGATTGTGGCCGCCCTGCAACGCGGTCCTGCGACGGCGACGGGTGTGGCCGAGCAGGTCTACACCGACATCCTCCGCCATCTTTTGCCGGCCGCCGCTCGAAATGTGCTGGCGCATCTGATCGACCTGACCGACCGCGGCCTTGCGCGACCCGACCCCGGCCCGCTAGCCACCGCGATTTTCCATGCCTGCTGAGCCTTGGCAATTTTGCCGAACGCCCCTTTACGCCCTGTGACGACCTTGCTATAGGACCCCCCGTGTTCCGGCGTAGCTCAGCGGTAGAGCAGTTGACTGTTAATCAATTGGTCGTAGGTTCGATCCCTACCGCCGGAGCCAATGTCTTCCCTAAATCATTGACGTTGAAGGGGAAATGCCATTGGGCGTTCCCTTTGTGATACATTTGGATTTCACACGGTAATTTACCTTTTCGCGAGGGGCCCCGCAAAAGGGAGCGTCTTGTTGGCAGTCGAACCAACTCTTCGTCCAGCCTGGCACCTTTTCGAGGCGGAATAGTCGCGACGAGGTGGCAGTCAACGCGAGTTCGACCCGGCCGAAATCGGCGAATGCATGGCCCTTAGGAGGGCGCAAAAGCATGAACGCCTCTGGCCCGTCACCGACCATTCCTCGGCTGCTTTCGGTGGTGACGGGCAGGTATTTCAGGCCCCTTTCAGCTCGGCCAGATAGGCGGAAGCGGCGTTGGGATCGGCGAACCACGGGAAGAAGTCGCGCGGGTCGTCAAAGCCGTTGGCCATACGGTGCGCCAGTGCCGGAAGACCCTGAGCGTTGCCCATGATGTCCAGAATGAAGGGCGGCGGCGGTTGCAACAACATGTTGGTCCAGGTGACGACCCATTGGGCATAATCCCAGAACTCATCGAACGTGCCCTGCATCCAGGCCTCGTCAAAGGGTCTGTCGCCGTGGCCCAGAATCCGCTTGAGGTAGATGGCGGCGGCCTTGGAGGCGTTGTTGGAGCCTTGGCCGGTGATTGGGTCGTTGAGGCATACGGCGTCGCCCAGACCCAGAACCTTGCGGCCTGAGGGCAAGGTGGCCACAGGATGGCGGATGGTCGGGGCAAAGCGGCCAGACAGGATGCCGTTGTCGTCGGTCAACTGACAGTCTTTGGAGCGGGCGTATTCCCACGGCAGGAAGGTCTTCAGAATCTCCAGCGACTTGGCCAGATGTTGAGCCGGGGTCTTCACATCGCCCCAGCAATCCATCGGGCCGCCGGGGATGCCTTCGAACACCATGATCTCGCAGGGGCCGGTGGTCGTCAGGGCCGGGAACACAAAGTATTCGCCGACGCCGGGGATCAGGTTGAACTCCACCGCCGAATAGGGCGCGCGCGGCGTCATGCCCGTCACATAGGTCAGCGCCAGGGCCCGCATCGGCTTGTCATAGGCGGACTTCACGGCGTCGCGGAGGAACATCTGCCCGACCTCGCCCTTGCCGGAGGCGACGATGACCAGATCGTCCTGACGGGCGTAGTCCTCGACCTCGGCCATGGCGGCATCCGCAATGACCATCTTGCCGCCAAGGCGCTGAAACTCCTCGATCCAGCGCGGGATCTTCACGCGCTGATCGACGGAATAGGCGCTGCGGTCCAGCCGCGCTGCCCAGTCGATCACCTTGGTGCCGCTGCCATCGGGGTTGGGCACGATGAAGTTGATGCCATTCACCTGCGGGCAGGTTTCGGACCAAAAGTCGATGCCAAGTTCGCGTTCATGGTCAACGGCATTGGCGAACATGCATTGGCTGGACAGCACCTTGCCTTTGGCCAGCTCTTCGCCCGAGCGGTTCTGAACGATCCGTACCTGATGCCCGGCTTTCAACAGGCCGATCCCGACCATCAAGCCAGATTGACCGCCGCCCACGATGGTAAACTTGCGCATTTTGTTCTCCTTAGCTCATCAGTTTCGGAATGGCGGGGACGGCTTGTTCCGGCCCCATTGCAGAATAGCCGCCGTCCACGCAGATATCGGTGCCGGTGATGAAGCTCG
>JANXPK010000147.1 GCA_025357355.1 Rhodobacterales bacterium | reverse complement strand
TTTCGTCCCCTCAGTTGGCCCGTCCCAGGCTTGCTGGATCGGGGCCGGAAATGAAATAGGCGGACCCTGCTGCTGCCACTGCCGGGTCCGCCTTCTGTCCCATCGCTGGGCGTCCAGCCGCGCGCGCCACCTTGGGGGAGATGTCTGCTCGCTCGCGCGCCGGATCTCTTGTGAGTGAAACGGGGCCTGTATGAAGCCTGCCGTTTGTTGTCGCCTGTTCGGGGTCTTTGGCCGCCCCTGCCTTTGTTGTCCGTTTCACCGTGACTAAGGGATGCCATGGAATTTCATGGAACTCAACTGTTTTTTATGGGAAATACCAACATATCTTGTGTGAGTGGGGCGGTCGAAACAGCATGTTGTGGTCGCTTTGAGGTCCGAGCTTGCACTGATCACCCATAGGTAGCGAAGTCGTGTTCATTGTTTACTATATGTAGACAATCTGGCTCGGTGACTCTTACTCCATGAAATCCCGGGCGAACTGGCCGCGTCTGGCCGAGCCGAGAGCGATTGGTGGCGAATTCGTCAACAGTCACGCCTCGAGGGCCTGATTGTCGCAAGTTTTGGCATTTTCACGGCAAGGTGATTCGTTTTGCCGAAAACGTGTGGTGCGGTGCTGGCCCCACTTTGCATTTGCAGACTGGCCCTGCGCTTGCAGTCGGGCGGAGCGGCGGTCATTGTCGCTGCGGTTAACGGGTTTGGGGGCGGCGATGATTCCGGTGCGGGTCTATCAGGGGCACAAGGTGGCGGTGTTGGGCCTGGGACGGTCGGGTCTTGCCACGGCGCGGGCGCTGGTCGCCGGAGGGGCAGAGGCGCTGTTGTGGGACGACAGCCCCGAGGCGCGCCTGAAGGCAGAGGCCGAGGGATTCACCTGCACCGACCTGACCCGGCATGCGGCGCTGGAGGGGGTGGCGTGTCTGGTGACCTCACCCGGCATCCCGCATCTTTATCCGGCGCCGCACAAGGTGATCGCCCGGGCCTATGAGTTGGGGGTGCCGGTCGACAATGACATCGGCCTGTTCTTTCGCAGCTATGCAACGCCCGGCTGGGACGATTTCGCGACGGCGCCGCGGGTGGTTTGCGTGACCGGATCGAACGGGAAGTCGACGACAACGGCGCTGATCCATCACATATTACAGGTCGCGGGGCGGCCGACACAGATGGCGGGCAACATCGGGCGCGGGGTGCTGGATCTGGAACCGGCGCAGGACGGCGAAGTGGTGGTGCTGGAGCTGTCGTCCTATCAGACCGATCTGGCCCGCGCCATGACGCCGGACGTGGCGGTTTTCACCAATCTTTCGCCGGATCACCTGGACCGTCACGGCGGCATGGGCGGCTATTTCGCGGCCAAACGGCGGCTGTTTGCCGAAGGGGGGCCGGACCGGGCGGTCATTGGGGTGGACGAGGTCGAGGGGCGCTATCTGGCGGGGCAGCTTGGCGAGGGGCCCGGCGATGACCGGGTGATCCGGGTGTCGTCGGGGCAAAAGCTGGAAGGCTTTGGCTGGGCGGTCTTTGCCCGCAAGGGGTTCCTGGCGGAGTGGCGCAAGGGCAAGCAGGTGGCCTCGATTGACCTGCGCGAGGTTTCGGGGTTGCCCGGCGCCCATAACCATCAGAACGCCTGTGCCGCCTATGCGGCGTGCCGGTCGCTGGGGGTGGCGCCGAAGCTGATCGAGGCGGCGTTTGCCAGTTTCGCAGGCCTGCCGCATCGTAGCCAACTGGTGGGCGAGAAAGGCGGCGTGCGGTTCATCAACGACAGCAAGGCCACCAATGTAGACAGTGCCGCCAAGGCGCTGCAGGCGTTCCCAAGGGTGCGCTGGATTGCCGGGGGTCTGGGCAAGGAGGGCGGGATCAAGGGGCTGTTGCCCTTTGTCGGCTCGGTTGCCAAAGCCTATCTGATTGGCCATTCGGCGCGGGATTTCGCGCTGGAACTGGGCGATGTGCCGCACGAGATTTGCGAAACTATGATAAAGGCGGTGGTGAGGGCGGCTGAGGAGGCGGTGGCGGGAGAGGTGGTTCTGCTGGCCCCGGCGGCGGCCTCTTTCGACCAGTATCCGAATTTCGAGGTGCGGGGCGAGGATTTCATGGCGCGGGTCAAGGCATGGATCGGATGAATGCCCGCGTGTGGGACAGATTTGAATGCGATAATTATCAATGGGTTGGGGTCCTGGGGTAACGATTGCTTAAGGAGCGGGCGATGGAAGGCAA
>JANXPK010000099.1 GCA_025357355.1 Rhodobacterales bacterium | reverse complement strand
ACAAGGTCTTGGGCGAAATGGAAGCCGGGCAGAAAACCAACGGCGCGGTTGACCTGATCTGGATCAACGGCGAGAATTTCGTGACCCTGCAACAGGCCAAGCTCTTGTTCGGCCCCTATACCGACAAGCTGCCGAACTTCGCCAACATGAACCCCAAAAGCACGGCTCTGCAGTACGATTTCGGCTATCCGATCGACGGCTACGAATCGCCGCAGGGTTCTGCGCAGTTCACGCTCAGCTACAACCGCGCCATGGTCGCCGACCCGCCCAAGACGGTGGACGCCCTGCTCAAATGGGTCTGCTCCAACCCCGGCCTCTTCACCTATCCAACCCTGCCCACCTATACCGGCCGCGAATTCGTGCTGGAAATCCTCTACCGCGTCACCGGCGGCTATGAACAATGGCAGGGTCCGTGGACCGCCGGGAAACAGGCTCTGTGGGCGGAAAAGTCACCGATCCTGTGGAATACGCTCAACAAGATCAAGCCCTGCCTGTGGCGTCAAGGCAAGACCTACCCCGCCGACAAGGCGCCGATGGACGACCTTTACGCCAATGGCGAAATAGCCTGGACCTTCAGCGCCGGGTCGGGTGCATCGGCCGCCAGTGTTCTGCACGGGCAATTCCCGCAAACCACCGTCACCATGATCTTTGATGACGGCACCCACGCCAGCAACCACTACGTCGCCATCCCGGTCAATTCGCCTCACAAGGCGGCGGCGCTGGTGGTGGCCAATGCAATCCTCAGCTGCGCGGTGCAACTGGCCAAGAATCAGCCCGCCTCGGTCGGCGATCTGCCCAGCATCGACATCACGCGCTGCCCCGACCCGGTCAAGCAAGGCTTTGCCGCCATCAACTATGGCGTTGGCGGGATTTCGCCCTCACAACTGGCCAAGGCGCCGGTCCTGCCGATGGGTGGGCCAGAGCTGGCCAGGGCGCTGGAAGACGGCTGGCGCATCAACGTGCTGGAGAAATAGCGCAACAAGAGGGTGGTATGTCAGAGCGCTGGAAGATCTGGGCGATGCTGGCGCCGGCACTGCTGGTCCTCATTGCCGTGTTCGTCGGCGGGCTCGCGTTGGGTGTCGGCCGCAGCCTGAACTACATGCCGATCATCGGACTGACTGCCCCCAACCTCGACGCCTACCGCCAGATCCTGCGGATGCCGGAATTCCTGCCGTCACTGGCGACCAACCTCTATATCGCCGTGGTCTCGACCGCCGTCTCCATGGTGCTGGCCATCGCCTCCGCACTTCTGATGCGGCGGGCGTTCCGGGGCAAGCGGCTGATGACGTTCCTCTTTTCGTTCAACCTGCCCATTCCCCATGTCGTAGGCGCCATCGGCATCCTGTTCCTCTTCGCCCAAAGCGGCGCCATCGCGCGGCTGGCCTATGGCGTCGGTCTGATCAGCCGCCCGATGGAGTTTCCCGTACTGGTCAACGACCCCCATGCCATCGGGATCATTCTGGAATATGTCTGGAAAGAGGTGCCCTTCATCGGCGTCGTGGTGCTGGCCGTGCTGCAATCGCTCGGCGACGATTATGAGGCCGTGGCCCAGACCCTTGGCGCCACCCCGTGGCAGCGCTTTGCCACCGTGGTGCTGCCCCTGATCATGCCCGCGACGCTGTCGGTCTCGGTGCTGGTTCTGGCCTTCACTTTCGGCGAGTTTCTGGTCCCTTATCTTCTTGGCCAGACCTATCCTGCCACCCTGCCGGTTCTGGCGGTGCGGCTTTTCACCGATCCCGACCTCAACCAGCGGCCACCGGCCATGGCGCTGTCGATCCTCATCGCACTGATCTCGGCGGTCATGGTGGTGCTCTACATGGCGCTCTCCCGCCGCGTCGTGCGGTCTGACTAGGGCCATGCGATGACCGAACCGGCCCCGCCCGACCCTATGGAACGCAGATCGCAGCGCCTCACCACACTCCTACGTGGCCTGTCACTGATCCTGCTCGCAATCTGGCTGGTCGCCCCGTTCATCCCCCTGCTGATCTGGTCCTTCAGCTTTCACTGGACCTTCCCGCATCTCCTGCCCGAAGGGTGGAGCTTGCGGTCGTGGCAAGACGTGGCAAACCCGTCATCCCAAGTCCTGCCCGCCATCCGCGACAGCCTGCTGATCGCCCTGCCGGTCACTGTGCTGTCGGCCCTCATCGCCATTCCGGCGGGCCGTGCCCTTGGCCAGCACCGCTTTCCCGGCAAGCGTCTGGTCGAGTTCCTGATCCTCGCCCCCAACATCGTGCCCGGCCTGACCGTGGCGCTGGGCATTCAGATTGCCTTTCTTCGCTACGGGCTGGCCAACACCTTCACCGGCGTGATTCTGGTCCATCTGGTCCCGTCGATGTCCTATGCCGTGCTGGTGATGGCCGGGGTCTTTGCCAACTACGATCCTCAGGCTGAAGAGGTGTCGCGCAGCCTTGGCGCCAACCGCTGGCAGACCTTTCGCCATGTCACGCTGCCCGCGATCTTCCCCGGTCTGATGGTCGCCAGCCTCTTCGCCTTTCTGATCTCGTGGGACCAATACATCGCCACGATCCTGATTGCGGGCGGCACGGTGAAAACCCTGTCGATCCTGGTCGTGGCAGCTGCAGGGGGCGGGGATCGGGCATTGGCGGGCGCCCTCAGCCTTGTCTTTATCGCCCCTGCCGTGGTCTTTCTGATCATCGCCTCAAAATACCTGACCGGTGTCAGCGCAGCTCGGCGATTGGGCCGCCGATGACCGCAGTCACCCTGTCAGGTCTGACGAAATCCTATCCCGGCGCCACCCGGCCTGCGGTCGACCGGCTGGACCTTGCCCTGACCTCGGGCAAGATCCACGCCCTGCTCGGACCCTCGGGCTGTGGCAAGACCTCCACGCTGAAGCTGATCGCGGGCCTGTTGCGCCCCACCAGCGGCGACATCCGCTTCGACGGCACCTCAGTTCTGGCAGTTCCGGCCGAACGGCGCGGGGCGGTCCTGATGTTTCAAAACCACCTGCTGTTTCCCTATATGTCGGTGGGCGAAAATGTCGGCTACGCTCTCAAGGTGCGCCACGAAAGCCGCGCGGTCATCGCCAGCCGAGTTGATGAGATGCTGGAACTGGTCAAGCTGCCCGGCCTCGCCAACCGCCGCCCTCGCGAGCTGTCAGGCGGCCAGCAACAGCGCGTGGCCCTGGCGCGGGCGCTGATCGTGCGGCCCCGCGTGCTGCTGCTGGATGAACCGCTCAGCAACCTTGACGCCGATCTGCGCGACGACATGCGCGCGTTGATCCGCGCCGTTCAGGCCCAGCTTGCCGTTACCACGGTCTTTGTCACCCATGATCAGCAAGAGGCCGTGGTCATGGCCGACACCATCGCCCTGATGTCGGGCGGCGTGCTCTTGCAGACCGCAGCACCGGACGTGTTCTACGACAGCCCTGCCAGCGTCGAGGTTGCCCGGTTCTTCGGCAACACCAATCTTCTGCCCGGCACGTGTGCCGATGGCCGCATCGCTACGCCGCTCGGCACCTTTCGCGCCCCCCGCTCCACCGTCACCACCGGCCCGGCCGTCCTGACGATCCGCCCCGAATCCATCAAATTCAGCGCCACTGGCCAGCCGCCGGGCGCCAACGAGCTTGGGGGACAGGTGCTGTCCCACATCTACGCCGGCACCCACGCCCGCTACCGCATCGCCGCCGGAGACTTCCATTTCGACGTCATAACCGACGCCGAGGCCGCGCGCATCTACCGCGACGGCGACCCGGTTCGCCTGCGCTTTCCGCCCGAAAAGATCTGGCTGCTGCCGCCGCACTCCGGATAGAGCGAAATGCACCTAGATCGAACCCGATCTTCGTCATCTTGCCCGGCGCTGCGCTTAATTCCGGGCAAGAAGAAGGTCAGGTTCGATCTCCATTCATCTCTCCCAAACGCAACCACCCCCGCCCTTGCCCGAAGCTACAGAACCCGCTAGATCGGCCTCTTTCAGCCGATCGGGAGCACCCATGTCTGCCACAACCCTTGCCGTGGACTTTGGCACCTCCAACTCCGCCGCCGCGATCCTGCACAATGGCAAGCTGCGCCGCCTGCCCATCGAACTCGGCTCCGATACCCTGCCCACAGCCATATTCTTCCCCCTCGATCGCAGCGCCATGAAGATCGGCGCTGCCGCGACCGAGGCGCTGATCGCCGCCGAGCCGGGCCGCTTCATGCGCGCGATGAAAAGCGTGCTCGGCACCGATCTCTTTCAAGAGCCGCGCTTCATCGGCGGGGCGCGGCGCAGCCTTGCCAATGTCGTCACCGCCTTTCTGGTGCAAGTCAAGGCCAGAGCCGAGGCCGCGTCCGGTCTGAACTTCACCGCCGTCCTGTCCGGACGCCCCGTCCATTTCCACACCAACGACCCCAAGGCCGATGCGCGGGCCGAGGCCGATCTGCGCGCCTGCTACCACGCCGCCGGGTTCGCTCAAGTGGACTTTCTTCTGGAACCCGAGGCCGCCGCCCGCGCCACCCATGCGCTGGGCAAGCCCGGCGAGATCGGCCTTATCGTCGACATCGGTGGCGGCACCTCGGACTATTCGGCCTTCCGGGTCGAAGCGGGCCGCGTGCACATTCTGGCCAGCCACGGCTTCCGCCTTGGTGGTACCGATTTCGACCGCACCCTGTCGATGACCCACGCCATGCCCTATCTCGGCCTTGGCGGCCAGTTGCGGCGTGAGATGGGCGCAGGCCTGTTGCCGGTGCCCAGGCATATCTACCTTGACCTCGCGACCTGGGCCAAGATCCCGTTCCTCTACTCCCCCCAGACCCGTGCCGCGGTGGCAGAGATGCTCAAGCTCGCCGTCAAACCCCGGCTGATGCGCCGTCTGGCCACGGTTTTGCAGGCCGAACTGGGCCACGATCTGGCCTTTGCCGTCGAACACGGCAAGATCGACGCCAACGCCGGCCAGCCCAACGCCTGCATCGACATGGCCCGGATCGAGCCAGGTTTGTCGGTGCCGATCACCCGCGCCTCGTCCGACCGGGCGCTGTTGCGCTACCGGCAAGCCCTGTCCGATGCGGCGCTGCACACCTGCGATCTGGCAGGCATCACGCCCGCCGATGTGGCCACGGTCATCCATGTCGGCGGCTCCAGCCTGATGGGCCTTGTCGGGCAGGTGAGCCACCAAGACTTCCCGCAAGCCGAGATTGCAAATTCAGAGCCCTTCACCGCCGTCGTTGATGGTCTGGCGCTTGCAACCGCAGGCTAGGACACGCTGTAGCTGGATGGATTTAATGAACTACAGCCTTCCTTCTCTTCCCCGATAGGCCAAAGCCTATCGGGGAGGCGCCTGCCTGCCCCCCGCAGGCGCCTCCCCTTCCTCACCACGGCCCTTAACCCAATTTCCCTTGCCTTGCGCGTCCGCGCGGCAGCAATCGGACCGATGAAGGCTCCCCCGGAGCCTTCCTCAGCCGGTCCTCTGGCGCAGGTGGAAAAGGCGGTCTTGCAGATCACGCGGCCATCAACACACATCTGCTCCCGCAATGCCAATCCGCCCCGCTCCTAGAACTAGGGGCCATCGCACGCCCAGCCACAATAGGCAGCCCTAACGGCGACTTTTTCGAAAAATGCTTGATTTTCTTGGCCTTGGCTCCCGAATCTGGCTAATGTGCCCGCGTTCCATTGCCGAGCCCGCACCAGAGGTTGTCATGCCGAATTTCGAATACAAAGTCGTTGCCGCACCGCGTCGCGGGGAAAAAGCCCGTGGCGCCAAGTCCACGGCAGAGCGTTTTGCTCTGGCTCTGACCACATTGATGAACAGCCTCGCCCAGGACGGCTGGGAATATCTGCGGGCCGATGCGCTGCCTTGCGACGAACGCTCGGGCCTGACCGGAACCAAGACCAGCTTCCAGAACCTGCTGGTTTTCCGTCGCACTCTGGCTGCCGCTGAAGAAGCGCCCCAGCCGATGCACCTTGCGGCGCCCGTCACTTTCATTCCGGTTCTGGGCGCTGCCCAAACCCCGGTCGGCGCCGCCCCGCCGCTTGGCCCCGCCAATTCCAGCCTCGCCGCCGAGTGATCACACGGCTTTGAGCGCCTCTGGCAAGGCCTGCGCAAAAGCCTGCATCGACGCCGCATCCCCCAGACTGACGCGGATGCAACGGTCCAGCGGTGCGACGCCCGGCATGCGGACGAAGATGCCACGCGCGATCAGTTCGGCCAGAACCCGCCGCGCGTAGTCGCCGTCACGCCCGCAACCCATCGTGACGAAATTGGTGGCCGACGGCAGCGGAACCAGCCCGTTGTCGCGCGCAATCCGCCCCAGTTCGGCCCTGCCCACCAGCGTTTTCGCGCGAACCTCGCCAAGATAACTCTGGTCGGCCAAAGCCGCGAGCGCCCCGGCCTGCGCAATGCGGCCGACAGCGAAATGGTTGCGGACCTTGTCAAAGGCCTGCGCCAAAGGGGCCGCCGTGATCGCATAGCCCACCCGCAGCCCCGCCATGCCATGCGCCTTGGAAAACGTCCGCAGCCGGATCACATTCGGCGTATCCGGATCGACGCGCGGCTCCGTCCCCGGCGGCGCCAGATCAATATAGGCCTCATCCAGCACCAGCAGCGTCGGCTCCGGCAGGCTTGCGATCATCGCCTCAAGCGTGGCGGCAGGATGGTGGCTGCCCATCGGATTGTCGGGGTTGGCAAGGTACAAAAGCGTCGCCCCGGTGCTGGCCGCCAGTGCCAAAAGCGCCTCGGGGTCCTCATGATCGCCCTTGTACGGCACCCGGTGCAGCACCCCGCCATAGCCCGCGACGTGAAAGTTGAAGGTCGGATAGGCGCCCAGCGAGGTTGCCACCGCATCGCCCGGCCCGACGATCAGCCGCACCAGATAGCCGAGCAGCGCATCGATGCCTTCGCCCACCACGATGTTTTCCGGCCTTGTGCCATGATGGGCCGCCAACGCGTGCTTGAGGTCGCAATTCTCCGGATCGCCGTATTTCCAAACTTCCGTCGCTGCCCGCTGCATGGCGGCCACAGCCTTGGGCGAAGGGCCGAACAGGCTTTCATTGGCCCCAAGCCGGGCGGTAAAGCCACGACCCATCTGCCGCTCCAGCGCTTCTGGCCCGGTAAAGGGCACGGTGGCGGGCAGGGTGGCGGCAAGGGCCGTGAATGCAGGGGCTTTCATATGGCGAAACTGGCCTTGTTTGACCGGGCTGGCAAGGGGGCGGTGGAACGAAGATTGACAGAAAGCTCAAGCGGAATGGCAAGGGCGAAGACGTGTCATTCCAACCGTGAAACCCTTAGCGGAAACCCTAATTTCCGGTTAACGAGAAATGTTAACGATCAGTAATACAACGATAAACTTCATGGTCCGAACCTCGGACCATCACAAGGAAATCGCGAAATCCCCGGCCCGGTGGCGGCCACGGCTGCTAACCGCGCTCCGGTGCAGCGCTAGAAACGCTCCACCCGTACTGCCGGATAAAACGCCAGATGTCCGGCAATCGCCGCCACCCGCTCGTAGGGCGTTTGATAGCTCCACGCCACATCCTGCGGCCCACCTGCGACCCAGAAATAGCTGGCCACGTCCTTCCACGGACAAGTCGACTGCCGGGCTGAGGGCACCAACAGCACCATGTTCATATCCGACTTCGGCACATAGATTACCGGAGCATGCCCCGCCTCATCGACCCGCAATGCCTGACCCGTCTCGCCCAGCACAACGTCCCCGACCGACACTCGAAAACGTCCCGCCTTGGTCACCGTAATCGGCAATCCCATCTTGTCTTCACAGCGGCGCGCAGGCCGTGATCACCCAGGCCCTGGCAAAGTCTGACAGCCGCGAGCCCAGCCGCAAAACCACCTCCGCGTGATAGGCGTCGATCCAGGCCCGCTCACCGGGGGCCAGGTCCGCAACCACGATCAGCCGACGGTCGAGCGGCACAAAGGTCAGCGTCTCGAAGCTCAACTGCTCGCGGTCGTCGCCACCGGGCAGGGCAGGGGCCCTTTGCACCACGATCAGGTTCTCGATCCGGATGCCAAACTCGCCCTCGCGGTAATAGCCGGGCTCGTTGGACAGGATCATCCCCGGTTCCAGCGGCACCTCAGACAGCCGCGACAGCCGCTGCGGCCCCTCATGTACCGACAGGAACGCCCCCACCCCGTGCCCGGTGCCGTGGTTGAAATCCTGCCCCGCAAGCCACAAGGGATAGCGCGCCAGCCCATCCAGATCGCGCCCGGCCAGCCCCTTCGGCCAGCGCGCCCGGCTGATCGCGATCATGCCCTGCAACACGCGGGTGTAGCATTCAGCCGCCAAAGCCCCCGGATCGCCCACCGCCACCGTCCGGGTGATGTCGGTGGTGCCGTCCGGATACTGCCCGCCCGAATCCACCAGCAACAGTTCATTCTGTCCGATCGGTCGGTTGCTGTCCTCGGTCACCCGGTAATGGATGATCGCCCCGTTCGGCCCCGACCCGCAGATCGTGTCGAAAGAGATGTCGTGCAGCGCGTTTGTCGCCCGCCGAAACCCTTCGAGCGCCGTGACCACCCCAATCTCGCTCAACGCCCCCTTGGGCAGTTCACCGTCCAACCAGGCCAGAAACTCCACCATCGCCGCCCCGTCGCGCAGATGGGCCACCCGCCTCCCCTCGATCTCGGCCGGGTTCTTGCACGCCTTGGGCAGCCGACAGGGATCATCGCCCCACACGACCTCCGCCGCCCCGCGTCGCAGCTCATCAGCCACCGCCAGCGGCGCCGTCTGCCTGTCCACCCGCACCCGCCCTGCAAGACCCCGCAACGCCCCAGCAAACCCCTCAACTGGCCGCAAGGTCACACCCCCGCCCAGATGCGCCACCACCGCCGCGTCAGTCTTGGCCGGATCAACGAACAGCTCCACATCGCCGTCCGCCGTCAACAGGGCGAAAGCCTGCACCACCGGGTTCTTCGGCACGTCGGCGCCACGCATGTTCAAGAGCCAGCAAATGCTGTCCGGCAGGGTCAGCACCACCGCATCCTGCCCCGCCGCCTGCAACCCCGCCGCCAACCGCTGCCGCTTGGACAGCGCACTTTCCCCCGCCAAAGTCTCGGGATGGACAAAGGCCTTGCCCTGCGGTGCCACCGGCTGATCCGGCCAGATCGCATCGATGAAATTGCTGGTGGATCGCAAACTGACCTGACTGCCGCCAAGCGCCTTTTCAAGCCGCTCGATCTCGTCCGCCGTATGCAGCCAGGGGTCAAAACCGATCACGCCCGCCGCAATATGGTCGACAATCCACGGCCCCGGCTGAACCTCAGGCCACGGCACGGGGGTAAAGACCGACAACGCGACCTCGCCCTTGACTTGCGTCCGGTAGCGCCCGTCGATGAACACCCCAGCCACATCCGGCAGCACCACGCAGAACCCGGCCGAGCCGGTGAACCCGGTCAGCCATTGCAACCGCCCATCCCGCCCGGCGACATATTCGCCCTGATGCGCATCCGCCCGTGGCACGATGAACCCCGCCAGCCCCACCGCCGCCAACGCGCCGCGCAACGCCGTCAACCGCCCCGGCCCCTGCGCAGGCGAGGCCACCGAATCAAAGGTCTGAAACACCGCTCACCCCCATTATCTGTCCATAAATATCCTGGGGGTCCGGGGGTAAAACCCCCGGCGCTGCTCAAGCCGCCCGCCGCCCGCCCATCGCCCGGGCCCGCTTCTTGGGGTCCACCTCGAACAGCCCCGCCAGCTGCTCGGTCATCGCGCCCGCCAGTTGCTCGACATCGGTGATGGTTACGGCGCGCTGATAGTAGCGCGTCACGTCGTGGCCGATGCCGATGGCGATCAATTCCACCGCCCGCCGCCGCTCGACCATCGCAATCACGTCGCGCAGGTGTTTTTCCAGGAAATTCGCCGGGTTGACCGACAGGGTGCTGTCATCCACCGGTGCGCCATCGGAAATCACCATCAGGATCTTGCGCGCTTCTGGTCGGGCACCCAGCCGTCGATGCGCCCATTCCAGCGCCTCGCCGTCGATGTTTTCCTTCAACAGCCCCTCTTTCATCATCAGCCCCAGATTGGGCCTGACCCGCCGCCACGGCGTGTCCGCACTCTTGTAGATGATGTGGCGCAGATCGTTCAGCCGCCCCGGCGCCTGTGGCCGCCCCTGCGCCAGCCAGCGTTCGCGCGCCTGCCCGCCCTTCCAGGCGCGGGTGGTGAAGCCCAGAATTTCCACCTTGACCGAACAGCGTTCCAGTGTGCGCGCCAGCACATCGGCACAGATCGCGGCAATGGAAATCGGACGGCCCCGCATCGACCCCGAGTTGTCCAGGAGCAACGTCACACAGGTATCGCGAAACTCGGTGTCCTTTTCCTGTTTGAAGCTTAAAGGCGTCGTCGGGTTTGCGACCACCCGCGCCAGCCGCCCGGCATCCAGAATGCCTTCCTCAAGGTCAAAATCCCACGACCGGTTCTGCTGCGCCTGCAAGCGGCGCTGCAACTTGTTGGCAAGGCGCGACACGGCCCCCTTCAACGGCTCCAATTGCTGGTCCAGATAAGCTCGCAGGCGTTCCAACTCGGCGGGCTCCGCCAGATCCTCGGCCCTGATTTCCTCATCGAAATCCGTGGTGTAGACGGTGTAGTTCGGGTCGGCTTCCGAATAGGGTGCGGGCGGCGGTGGCTCCAGCGGGGCCTCGCCCTCGGGCAGTTCAGCCTCGTCGCCCTGGTCCATGTCGGCGTTGTCTTCCATGGTGACCTGAGCCTGGCTTTCGTCCTGCTGGTCATCCTGAGACTCTTCCGGCGAGGCCTCCGACTCCTCGCTTTCGCTGTCCTCCGAGCCCTGTTCGTCGGGGCTGTCGTCGTCCTGATCATCGTCGCCGGTGGTGTCGTCGTCCTGCTTGTCGGGGTCGTCGCCCAATTGGTCGCCATAGCCGAGGTCGGCAATCATCTTGCGCGCCAGCCGGGCAAAGGCCGACTGATCGGCCAGTGCGGTGTCGATACCTTCCAGCGTCCCCGCCGCCTGTTCCTCGATGAAATCGCGCCACAGGCCCATCACGTTGGCCGCAGCCTTCGGCAGGTCGCGCCCGGTCGCCAGATGCCGCACCAGATAGCCCGCCGCCACCGGCAGCGGCGCTTCGGAAGAGTTGGTGATCTGGCCATAGCCCTTGCGTTCGGCCTCATGGGCGATGCGGGCGTCGATGTTGGTGGCCGTACCCGGCATCGCCCGCGCCCCCACCGCCTCGCACCGCGCCGTCTCCATCGCCTCGTAAATCTCGCGCGCCAGTGCACCCGTCGGCGCATATTTCGCCCCAACCTTGTCGTCGTGATAGCGCCGCTTCAGCGCAAAGGCATCCGCCGTGCCGCGCGCCAGCAGCACCTCGTCGCGCGTCATCCGCCGCGAGACCTGCGGCAGGCGCACGCCCTCCTTGTTCATGCCTGACGGATCGACCGAATAGGTCACCGTCATCTCGGGGTCATCCGCCATCGTGCGGGTGGCCTCGGCCAGAGCTTTCTTGAACGGATCGGCGGGATTGTCATTGGGCTTGGTCATGGCCCAGATAAATCATCCCATTGCGGTCCTTTGCAAGCCGCGAACGGCACCCCGGCCGCAAATTGCGCGGCGCCATCGCCACCCGCACCAGAGGACCGTCTGATGAAGGCTCCGGGGGAGCCTTCATCGGTCCGATTGCCGCCGCGCGCCAGCGCAAGGCAAGGGGGATTGGGTCGGGTACCTTGGGGATGAAGGGGAGGCGCCTGCCTGGGGTGGGCGCTGAAGGCGCCTGCCCGGGGGCAGGCAGGCGCCTCCCCGATAGGCTTTGGCCTATCGGGGAAGAGAAGAAAGCCAGAAGATTCAAGGTCAGACTCCGTACCTTTGGCCTGTCCGACGGCCAACATCGTCTGCCGCGCCCGCTGATCGACGGCCACGCCATTTCTTCCGTAGCCAACGCAAGTTCGTGCATCCGCGCACACAGCCCGCGCTTTGTTGCGCAGTTGTGCGGGCGCGCCAAATGGCCCATTTCAGCGCTATCGAATTGAACAACCCTGAATGGAAATACCATGACCAAACCGAAAATCGCCCTCATCATCGGCTCGACCCGCGCCACCCGTTTTGCCGACAAGCCCGCCGCATGGATGCTGGCCCAAGCCAGGGCCCGCGGCGACATGCAGGTGGAACTGGTTGATCTGCGCGACTTCGACCTGCCGCTCTTCAACGAAATGGCCTCGAACCTGTGGATGCCGTCAGCGGATCCGCGCGCGATTGCCTGGCAGAACAAACTGGCAGAGTTTGACGGCTACATCTTCGTTGTC